>JBEIFN010000124.1:0-6526 GCA_040382435.1 Alphaproteobacteria bacterium | reverse complement strand
GTACGCGGGAACCGGGGGCGACCGTGGGGGCCGTGCGGGTCATGCCGTCCTCGTCGGGAGCCGGTAGCATCGCCCGGAACGTGTGACCACGGCCACGGGCGGAGCGCGCCGCCGTCGTGCGTCAGTTCTCGTCGGTGGGCGCGGGAGCGTGGAACGTGGCGAAGAACGTCCGCAGCTCGGAGACGATGCGCGCGCTGTCGCCTTGGACGCGGCGCGCAGGTGGGAGGGCGGCGAGCAGGCCCCGCCCGTACGGCTTGTCGTGCAGGCGTGGGTCGAGCAACAGCACCACGCCCCGGTCAGTGGTCGAGCGGATGAGACGCCCGTAGCCCTGCCGGAGCTTGATCGCCGCTTGCGGCAGGGTCAACGCCCGGAAGGCGTCGCCACCGCGGGCAGCGATCCGCTCCTGACGCGCCTGTTGGAGCGGCTCGGTCGGCACCCGGAACGGGATCTTGGGGATCACGACGAGCCGGAGCGCGTCGCCACGCACGCTCACGCCTTCCCAGAACGAGTCGGTGCCGACCAAGATCGCGTTCGGGATGTCGCGGAAGCGTTCGAGCAGCACCGGCCGCGGTTGGTCGCCCTGGGCGAGGATCGTGGCGTTCGGGAACGCCCGGCGCAGCGCGTCGGCGTAGCGATCGACGGCGGCGAACGAGGTGCAGAGGACGAACGCGCCTCCGCGACTCGCACGCACGGCCGCCACGAGGACCCGCGCGCTGGCGGCGTCCCAACCCGAGGCGTCGGGCGTGGGAAGATCGCGGGGCAGCGCGAGGATCGCCTGCTCATGGTGTTGAAACGGCGAGGCGTGCACGGCCTCGTCGGCGCGATCGAGCCCGACCTGGCGACGCCAGAAGCCAAAGTCCTGACCGACGGCGATCGTCGCGGACGTCGCCACGACGCCGGGAACGGCCTCCCACAAGACGTCGCGCAGCGTGTCCGCCACCTCGATGGGTGCGCTGCAGATCGCGACATCCCCGACGCCGCGTCGGCTGCGCTGCGCTTCGAGCCAACGGCATCGGTCCGCCCCGCCGTCGAGGAACCCCTGCAGCGCCTGGACTTGCGTACCGATGCGCCGGATCGCCCGGCCGAGATCGAGGCTGGGCTGGGCCAGCGTCTCGGGGAGCTTGACGTCGCCCATCGCGCCGCGGATCGCATCGGCCGATGCCGCGATCCGCGTGAGCGCGCCCATCAGCGCGCGGACCTGCGGCGCGACGTGCAAGCTCCATGTCTCGTCGTCGCTGCCGACCCGGTCGAGGCGCAGCGTCGGCGACTGGGGGTCGAGCAGCGGGGTCAGCCCCTCGAAGGCGGCTTCGGCCGCAAAGCCGAGCGGCGCCACGAGATCCTGCGTGTCCTCGCAAGCCCGTCGGACGGCCTCGCGTGTGGCGTCATCCACGCCCGGCGCGGCCGCGACGGCGCGAGGGAGGGCGGTCAGCGGCCCGTTGCGTCGGCTCAGCAGCGCGAACGCGCGGCGCACCGCGAGCGGGGTGACCTTGGCCGAGAGCGCGCCCGTAGCGACGTCCTCGAGGTGTTGTGCCTCATCGAGGATGACGCGGTCGTACTTGGGGAGGATCCCGGCGCCGCCTTGGTGTCGGATCGAGAGGTCGGTGAGCAGCAGCGCGTGGTTGACGACGAGCACCTGTGCGTCGGCGGCCTCGCGCCGGGCGGTGTAGAAGTGGCAGGTGTCGTAATGCTCGCAGCGGTGTCGTAGCGTGAGGTCGCCATCGGACTCGACGCGCTCCCAGACGTCGGGCCCGAGCTTGATCGGTAGCTCGGAGCGCGCGCCGGTCGCGGTGACGGCGGCCCAGTCGAGGATCGCACGGAGCTGACCGACCTGCTCGTCCTCGACGTCCGCGTCGGAGCCGAGCTCGCCGCCCGCGATCAGCGCGCGACGCTTGCAGAGGTAATTGGACCTTCCCTGCAACAGCGCCACCTTGGCGGACAGCCTGGCGCGGGCGAGCATCGGCGCGTCCGACGTCGCGATCTGCGACTGCAGCGCGCGGGTGTGCGTGGCGACGACGACGCGCGCGCTGTTCGCCGTGGCCCACAGCGCAGCTGGGACAAGGTAGGCCAACGACTTGCCGGTGCCTGTCCCCGCCTCGACGACGAGGTGCCGGCGCGTGTTCATGGCCTGTAGCACCTGCTCGGCCATCCGCGTCTGCGCGTCGCGCGGCTCCCAGCCGGGGAGGATCGCCGGGAGCGCGACCTCGAAGAACGTGCGCACCTCGCTGACCGGGACGTCGACCTCGGCGCCGTCGAACGGCTCGACCGTCCACTCCGAACGCCGGACCCCGTTGTCGACGATGACGAAGCCCACCCCTTGCTCGCCGAAGCGGTGCGCGAGTGCGAGGTCGGCGTCGGAGGGCTGCAGGACGCCCGAGGGGTGGTTGTGCAAGACCACCTGGCCTTTGCGCGGTCGGTCGATCGTGGCGAGCACGCGGTCGGCCTGGCCGCGCGCGACGATGGAGACGCCGGTGACGATGCCGGCTTCGACGTCGCCGATCGCAAAGATCTCGCGCCCTTCGACTTCAAGGATCGCGGCGCGTAGGTCGTCGGCGGCTGATTCCGTGATCCGCAGGCGTCCGGTCAAAGGCTTCGCCGTGACGGAACGGGGACCCGAAGGCCGTCCTCCGCGAGCACGACGTCGGGGAAGATCGCGCTGGCTTCGTCGAGAAAGGCGCGGCTGTCGGGGTAGCGCTGCGAGAAGTGGGTGAGCACCAGGCGCCTGGCGCCGGCGTCGCGGGCCAAGGTAGCCGCGTCGGCCGCCGTCATGTGGCCACGCTCGCGGGCTTCGGCCGACTCCGACGACAGGTACGTCGACTCGGCGACCAACAGGTCGACGCCTTCGGCGAGCCGCCGCGCCGCGTCGCAGATGCGGGTGTCCATCACGACGGCGACCGACTGCCCCGGACGGTGGGTCGCGACGTCCTCGATGCGGACCGTGTGCCCCTGGTGTTCGACGACGCCGTCCCGAACGAGCTGACCGACCGCCGCGCCGCGTAGGCCGATGGCTGCCAGCCGCGCGGCGTCCACGGTCCAGCCGTCGTCCTCTTGCAGACGGTATCCGGTGGACGCGGTTCGGTGCTGCAAGTGCCGGACCCGGAGACACCAACCCTCGCCCTTGGCGACGAGGCCGTCCCGGGCGTGTGGGGCGGGCGTGATGTGTGCGTGGTCCTCGTAGATCGAGGCGTGCCGCAGACGCTCGAAGTAGGCCTCGCCGCTCGCCGGGTAGTGCACCGTGACCTCGTGCTCGACCCCGTCGAGGCTGATGCGTTGCAGCAGTCCGGGGAGCCCGAGGCAGTGGTCGCCATGAAAGTGGGTGATGCCGATGCGGTGAATCTGCGAGGCGCGCACGCCGTAGCGCGTCATCTGCCGCTGGGTGCCCTCTCCGGGGTCGAACAAAAACCCAGTTCCGTCCCACAACAGGAGGTACCCGTTGTGGTTGCGGTGCCGTGTGGGCACTTGGCTTGCGGTGCCAAGCAATACCAGCTCTCGTTGGGACACGACCGCTCCACCGGCATCCGACGGCTCGGGATGCTACGTTCTGCGTGGAGGTGCAACCATGGTCGCTCAAACGCTCGGGGCTTGGCTCGCTCTGATCGGCCCGGCGGACGCGGCGGTCACGCTCTCTTCGAGCCCGACACCCCCGATCGCGGGTGTCGGGAGCACGATCACCTACACCGCGACCGTCACCGCCGAACCGCTGTGCGACCTGTCGGCCTTCTTGCTGCCCGTCGATGTCGCAGGCTGGTTTTACACGTGGGACGTCCCATCGGGCGGCGCGATCGAGTCGCTCTTGTCGCGCTCGTCGACGTTCACCTACGGGCTGGATGCCGTCGACGGTCCCGCGACGCTCGATGCGGACGTTCAGGCCGCGTGCAGCTATCTGACGTTGGGTGGCCTCGCCGTGATCGATCACGACGATGATCTGCGCGTGACAGTGGCCAACGCGAACCCGACGGTGAGCGGTCTGCGGATCGACGGGCGTACCGGATTGAACGCACCGATCGGCACACCGGTGACGCTGCGGGTGGACGTGGCGGACCCAGAGCCGGCCGACACGCTCACGACGACGTGGACGTGGTCGGATGGCACCGTCCAGACGGGGACGGCGGTCACGCGCACGATCTACATCGCGCGGAGCATCGGCGTGACCGTGACCGTGCGCGATGACGACGGCGGCACCGGTTCGACCACCGGCACGGTGGTTTTTGCCGACCAGCCGCCCGTCATCACGAGCCGCTCGGTGCCGTCGGCTGGCGTCGAAGGCACCGCGCTGAACCTGTCGGCCTCCGCGACCGATCAGACGCCCGTGCTGCTCCGGTGGACGGTCAGCGACGGAACTTCGGGCGTCGGGTCCCCGTTTTCGTGGACACCCCTCGACGAGGGGACGTACGGCATCACCCTCGAAGCGTCGAGCAATGGCCTCGCGACGACCGAGTCGTTCACCGTGGCGGTCGCGAACGCGGCGCCGGTCGTGGGTGTCGGCCCGCTCGATCCCGTCGACGAGGGCGTTCTGACCACGCTTTACGCGTCCGTGTTCGACCCCGGACCGTTTGATGTGTGGTCGCTGGCGTGGGACGTCGGCGGCGGCTTCGGCCTCGCGCAGCCCGCGGGGGTCTCGGTGTTCGACGCCGTGTTCCCCGACGATGGCGTCTACACCGTGCAAGCGCGCGCGACCGACACCGACGGCGGCGTCGCCGTGGACGCAGCGCCGATCGTCGTCGCCAACGTCGCGCCGGTCATCACGCAGATCACGGGTCCGGTCGCCGCGACCGAGGGCGCCCCGTTCGCGCTCGAGGTCGTGGCGTCCGACGTCGCCGCTGACCCGCTCAGCTACGCTTGGTCGCTGCCCGGCGCGACGTCCGCCAACACCGCGCGCGTCGTCCTCACGGCGCCGAGCGGTTCGTACACCGCCAGCGTCACGGTCGCCGACGGCGATGGGGGCGAGGCGACCGACGCGATCGCTTGGACCGTCGCGGACGTTGCGCCGACCTTGGCGTGGGGGGAGCTTCCCACGCTGGTGGCCGACGAGGGCGATGTCACGGTGTTCAGCGTCACGGCCGCCGATGTGGGCGGGGACGCCATCGACGTCGTGTGGGATTTTGGCGACGGGACGAGCGCGCTTGGCCCATCCGTGACGCATGCTTGGGCGGACGACGGGACGTACGTCGTGCGCGTGCAGGCCGTGACGGCCGAGGCGACGACGACGCTCGAAGCGATCGTGGTCGTCAACAACCTCGCGCCGGTCGGTGCGCTCTCCGTTTTGCAGGTCCCGCCCGGCGCGCCTGACGTCGGGTTCGGTGTCGTGGCCTCCGACGTCGTCGCGGACGTTCTTCTGGCGACCTGGGACTTCGGTGACGGTGCCACAGAGGTCGGTCCGCCCGTGTTCGGGGCGTCCCATCGCTACGCTGCCAACGGCGTGTACGCCGTCTCCGTTGTCGTGAGCGATGAGGACGGCGGCGCCGTGACCTTGCGGGCCACGGTCGAGGTCACGGGGATCGGTCCCACGACGCCGCAGATCACGGCGCCTGCCACGGTGAACGAGGGCGAGGACGTGCCGGTGACGTGCGCCGCGACCGACCAAGGCGCGACCGGCCGCCTCGACTATGCCTGGTCCTACGACGACGGCCGCAGCGACACAGGGGCGGTCATCACCGCCGCTTGGCCGCAGGACGGCACCTACGGCCTGCGCTGCACGGTGACGGACGCGACGGGAGCGTCGGCCGCCTCCGACGTCGTCGTCGTCGTCGATAACGTGGCCCCGCGCCTGAACGGCGTGCCGCCCACGCGCGTGTTCGCGGGCACCACGCTCCGCTTTGAGAGCCTCCCTTCGGATCCCGGCGTCCTCGATCCGCTCACGGTCGCGCTCGCGCTTGGACCTGCGGACGCCATCCTCGACCCGATCTCGGGGGTGTTGACGTGGGACGTCCCGGCCGTTGGCGTCACGGGCGCGAGCTTCGCGCTGACCGTGACGGACGAGGACGGGGCCGAGGGGAGCTTGCTGTGGGACGTCGTCGTCGAGGCCGCCGACACCGATGGCGACGGTCTGGGCGATGCGTGGGAGACGCTGTACGGCCTCGACCCCGCCGATCCTTCGGACGCGGCCTCCGACGCCGATGGTGACGGGCGGACGGCGCTCGTCGAGTACGGTCTCGGGACGCGGCCTGACATCTCCGACGCCCCCGGCGTCCCGCTTCTGCGCGCGCCCGATGACGGCGCGGTCAGCGCGTCGACCCTCCCGCGCTTCTTGGCCGAGGCCACCACGCTTGGCGTCGGTGCCACACCGTCCGTCGAGGTCGCGATCGCGCGCGATGTCGACTTCCTCGACGTCGTCGAGATCCGCTCGTTGCCCGGCGTCGCATACGACGCCCCACCGACCACGCCATTGGACGACAACGCCACCTTCTTCTGGAGGGCGCGCGTGGGCGACGGTTTTGGGTACAGCGCTTGGACGGAGGCTTGGCGTGTGACGGTCGATGTCGTGCCCGAAGCGCCGCCTACCCCGACGCTGCGGTGGCCACTCGATGGG
>JBEIFN010000123.1:0-6545 GCA_040382435.1 Alphaproteobacteria bacterium | reverse complement strand
CGCCTCATCGCCGCCATACTCCTCACGGATCCGGGTGATGCAGCGCTCGATCGTCGCCGTCTTGTTGATTAGAAGATCATCGGCCATAGACGCTGCCCCGTTGCATGATGTCGTCAATCAGACCGGCACGGGCCTCGTCGACGACGCCCGGTTCGCCGAGGCGTTGTTGCGGCGGCTGGAGGCCCGTGGTGTCGCTGCTGCGCGTTGGCGCGGTGAGCTGCGCGCGCGCGGCGTTTCGGCCGCTACGATCGACGCGGTGCTCGCGGCGTCCGCGACGGTGGCGGCCGAGGCCGACGTCGACCCCCGCCGTGTTGCGGCCGCGCGCCACGCCCGTCGTCGCGGGTTTGGTCCATGGGTGCGCCGACCCGTCGACGACGCCACGTTGCGTAAGCACGCGATGTCGTTGATGCGCGCCGGTCATGCGCCGGACGCCGTGCGCGCGGTGCTCGACCCACGCAACGCGTCCGCCGCACGGTCATGGGCCGACGGTCACCCCGAGGAGGACGCGTGCCCTGGATGACGGTGCTGGTGCTCGCTTGGACGTCGATGCTCGCGGTGTGGACGGGGGCGGTGATCGCACCCACCCTGCACGGGTTGGCCGAGGCTTTTGGAGCGAGTAAGCTCGAAGTTCAGATGTTGTTGACCCTGCCGGCGCTCACCCTCGCGCTGACCGGCGCGCCGGCCGGGCGTGCGGTCGACCGGCGGGGACCGAAGCCCGTGTTGCTCGGCGGTTTGGCGCTCACGGCACTCTCTGCGGCGATGGGCGCTGGGGCGGGGAACGTCCCTGTGCTCGCGGCGGCGCGGGCGCTGCAGGGCGTAGCGGCGGCGTGCGTCCACACGGCAGCGTCCTCGTGGTTGATCGACGCGGTCGCCGTGGAGCGGCGCGCGGTCGCCGTCGCGGTGCAGTCGGTCGGTATGGGGCTGGGCGGCATCCTCGGCCCAGTGCTCGGGGGTGCCTTGGCTTCCCTCGGGCCGACGGGACCGTTCTATGCGTTTGGCGTCGCGATCCCGATGGCGGCGGCGGTTGGGGCGTTGCCGTCGCTCCGGCAGGGTGCGGCCGCCGATGTGCGGCCTGATCCGGCGGCATCCGCCGAGCCGTTCCCGGTGTGGTTCCTCTTCGCGGGCTTTCTCGGGATGCTCGGCTTCTACGTCTTTCCTGTCCAGATCAGCTTCTTGCTCCATGAGTCGCTCGGGCTCGGCCCACAAGCCGCGGGTCGTGCGATCGCGGTGATGACGCTGCCGGGCTTGTTGCTGGGGCTGGTCTTTGCCCGCGTGCGCGCGCGGTTGGGGGCGCCTGCGCTGCTCGCGGCGTCGTTCGGCTTCCCCGCTGTGGGCTATCTGTGGCTCTCGTCGGTCGCCTCCTTGCCCGAACTCGTCGGCGCCCTGCTGCTGGTTGGGCTGGGGTTCGCGCCGTTGATGCCCAACTTGACGCTGTGGCTCGCGGAACACACCGCTCCTGCGAACCGCGGGTTGGCGACGGGGTGGTTGCAGGTCGCGTTCTTCTCGGGGCAGTTCGCGTCGCCGGTCGTGGTGGCCGCAGCGATGGGGGCGGCGCCGGCGTCGGCGGTGTTCGCGGCTGCCGGTTGCGCGCTGCCGTTGGCCGGTGTCACGCTCGCCTTGACGCGGCGTTGACAACGCGCAGGAGTTGACTACGAGGGCCGAACTTGGAGGTTCCATGCTTCGTCGTCTCTCCCTCGTTCTGCCCCTCGCCCTGTTCGCATGCGGTTCCGACGACAAGTCGCCCACAGATACGGCCGACACCGCCGACACCGCCGACACGACGGACACGACGGACACCACGGACACCACGGACACCACGGACACCACCGATACGACGGACACCGCCGACACCACGGACACGACCGACACCACGCCGGCCGGACCGACCTGGGATGACTCCGTGCACCCCTGCCCGGGCATCAACCGCACCGATGCCTTGTGGGCCGACGAGGATGGAACGCTGTGGTTGGGTTGTGGCTCGGGCACCGACGGCAAGGGCCTGTTCCTGTCGACCGACGGCGGCGCGAACTGGGGCGAACCGTCGACCAGCCCCCGCGACTTCTTCTCGACCTGGCGTGTCCTGAGCATCAGCCGGTCTGCCGACGGCTTCCTCTACGTCGCGGGTACGAACACGGTCAACGCCAATCAGATGGTCGTGCGGATCGTCGCGGGTGGTGCGGTGGAGGAGGTCTACACGGCCCCGTCGCCGACCCCGAGCGGCACCAAGTTCGTCGCGGGGGGCTTCCGCCGCCTCTCGGACGGCAAGGCGCTGATCGAGTCGCTCACCGGCAACGACGTCCTGATGCGGCGCAACGACGCGGACACGTGGCTGCACCCGCTCACGTCCAACGTCTACAGCGACAGCAGCTCGCACCAGATCCTCGATCTGACCGCGTCGGACACCGAGTTCTTCGCGTCGGGCAGCACGATCTCCGAGCCGCCGCTGTATTTCGGTCCGGCGCTCGGCGGCCCGTTGGTCCCGGTTCAGTTCAACGCCGTGCAGCTCGCGACGGGCATCGGCGCGTTCGACGGTGAGATGTGGGCGATCGCCGAGGAAGACGGCACGGTCGTCGTCGGTGGTGTCGATCAGGGTCTCGACGTCGGCCGCTTCTTCGTCGGCCCCAAGGACGGCTCGGCCTTCACGGGGTTCTACGCGGATGAGCTCGCGAGCGGTCGCACCAACCCCACGATCGTGCGGGGCGCGTGCGTGCGCGACGGCGTGTGGGTGGTCGTCGGCGAGGAGAACGTCTCGACGGGCGTTGGGTTTGTCCTGACCAGCACCGACGGCGCCACCTGGACCGACATCACGCCGCCGAACGCCCCCACCGCGATCTCGCGCTGCGTCGTCGCGCCCGACGGCACGATCGTCGTCGCGGGTGCCGACAACTTCGTCGCTTGGTACCACTGATCTCGACGCCGTAACGCCGGCGGGGAGCGTCTAGCCCTCCGTCGGCGTCCAGGCGTGGTGTCGCTCGCCGGTCCAAACCCCTTGGACCGTCGCGCGCGGGTCGCCGACGCCGCACACGATCAAGGCGTCCGCCGCATCGAGGTCGCCCCGGGTCTGCAAGATCACGGCGTCGCGCGCCGTCCATCGCCCCTCGCTGGCCACGGCGGTCACGCCTTGTAGGCGGCTCCCGGCCGAGAGGTGCACGTCGGTGAGGACGACGTCGTGAAGCCAACAGCCGCCGATGTCGACGCCGGCTGCGAGGTCGGCGGACGTCAGGTCGTCGAGCCGTACCCCGCCGGCCGTGGCGCGCAGACAGGGCCTCCCCTCGGTCAGCCGACCGAGCAGGCCTGGGTCGCGGAGGGCGGCGTGGACCTCGCGCGCGCTGCGCAACCGCCACCACGTGGCCGAGGGCACTTCCCACAGCGCGACGTCGGGCGGACCGAGCTCGGCTCGCTCCTCGGCGAGCCACGGGGCGGTGAGCTGCGGGTCCAGGTCGCACGGCTGGCCGTCCCAAGCCGTCGCGCGGTCGACGAGCCACGAGGTCCGCACGCGCGCGTTGCCGACGTCGGCGACCAGACGGGCGCCGCCGCTCCAGGCGCGTAGGGCTCGGGCGTCGGCGGCGCGGCGTCCCGGGAGCATGGTGAGGCGCGCGCCCTGCGCGAACCAGCCGAGGGCGGTGGCGCCCGCAGCCTGCACGTCGATCTCGGCGACCCACTTGACGAGGGTGGCGTCCGGGGGCGCGGACGTGGGCGGCACGACGAGCTGCGATGTCCAGAGGAGGTCGACGGTGCCCGGGCGCAGGGGGGGCGCCCACGCCAGCGCGGCGTCGAGCAGGGTGGGCCAGCGACCGGGGAGCGGAAGACGGCTGCGACGCCCTCCGAGTACGGCGGCCCAAGCGTTCGCGCGGCTGGCGGCGCCGCCGTCGTGCACGAGACGTGCGCCCCCGGGCGGGACGTCGATCTGCCTCGCCCAAGCGAGGGTGGCGCCGAGGTTGCCGAGTCCTGCCCCCGGGTCGTAGGCGTGGACGGGACCGTCTTCGGCGCTCGGGAGCTCGTCTTGAGGACCGGCGCGCAGGACGTAGGTGGCGCCGTCGGGGTAGGTGAGCCGGGGAGAGGTGGGCATGTCGTTCCTTAGCCCGGTCGTCTCGGTGACGGTGCAGGAAGGAGAGCCGCTGGTGGTCCCTCCCCCGCGTGCGCTGCCGGCGCTGGCGGTCGGTCCGGAGGAGGATGCGCCGGCCTGGGTGCGGGCGACGTCGGCGCTCGTGGCGTGGCGCGACGGTTGGGTCGTGGTGCAGGACGACGCGGCCTGGCTCGCTCGGCTCGATGCGGCGTTCGAGAGCGCCGTGGGGATCGCGCTGCCGGCGGGCGCCGACGGACGTCGGGTCTTTGAGTCGAGGCTCGGGAACAAGCACCACAAGGCCGACACCGAGGCCGCCTTCGTCTGGCAGGGTGTGTTGTACGCGTTGGGTTCGGGCAGCGCGCCCGGACGCGACCGCTGGTTCGCGCTCGATCCGGACGGGGGCGTGACCGCAGGGGCGTGGCCCGCTGGCTATGACGCCCTGGCTGGCTTCACCCCGTTCGCTGGTCGATGGTTGAACCTCGAAGGCGCGTGTGTGGTGGGGGAGACCCTGTGGCTCGCCAACCGCGGTAACGGCGGCGGTCAGCAGGGCGCGGGCGCGGTCGACGCCCTGCTCGCGGTCGACGCCGCCGCCTGGGTCGCGGCGATGCGCGCCAGCGAGGTCCCGCCCACCCCGAGGGTGTGTCTGGCGTTCCCCCCGATCTCGGTGGATGGGGTGCGGCGGACGATCACCGACGTCGCGCAAGGTCCGGGCGGCCTCTGGACGTTGTGGAGCGCCGAGGACAGCCCCAACGCCGTCGATGACGGCGCGGTGTGTGGATCGTGGCTGGGCGCGCCGTGTGGAGAGACGTGGAGGCTGCACGCGCTGGTCGATGCCGCCGGCGCGCCGCTGCCGATCAAGGCGGAGGGCCTGGCGATCGTCGGCGAGCGCGCCTACATCGTCACCGATGCGGACGACGTCGATGCGGCCTCCGCTTGGTTGGACGTCGCGCTCCCGCCCGTTGCATAGACCGCCACGGCGGACGTCGCGCGACGTCGTGTGACATCGGGCGTTGGAGGCTCCGTCGTTCGTCGTACCGGGCCGAGGGGACGGTTCTTCGCCGCGGGTCCGCGACTGTGGATGCATGCGGATGCTTCCTCGTTGGAGCCAAAAGGGGTCCGCGTATAGCGAAGGTATTGACTGGTTCATTTTTGGAACGCCGGAAATCCACGAGCCTGTGGAGGCTGCGGATGGCCTATGGATAAATGGATGGAGAGCCGCGCATCCGCGTGGGCGAACGCCCTTCGCTGCGTCGGTGGGTGCGGCTTGCCGAACGGCGTTGCGCTCCATCGCGGTCGGTGTGACGTCTCCTCGCTTCCCTGAAGTCCCTGTCCGGGGTAGGAACGGCGAGGGTTCGGGTAAGCAGGAGGCTCGATGGCGCAGGCAGAACGTTTGGTCTCCTCAGACGCTGCTGATGTGGCGCGCCGCGAGACGCCGACCGTTGCGCTCCCCGAGGTGCGCCTGGTCGCGACCGCCCGCTCGCGCGCGGCCGTGTCCGAAGGGCTGGCGCTCGAGGGCTGCCGGCTCGACCACGATGTGCCCGAAGCGGACCGCCCCGCCGATGCAGCCGCCGAGGCCGTCGTCGCGGCCGGTGTCGCCGCTTGGCTGTCTGGCGCCAACGCGGTTGTGCTGTGGGGTGGTGAGCCGACGCTGCGGCCGGACTTTCCGGCGATCGTCCGTAGCCTTCGCGATGCGGGCGTGCAGACGTTGGGCGTGGTGACGGACGGGCTGGCGTTCGTTCAGGCGGACGTCGCCGCGCGTCTGGCCGCGCTCGGGCTGTCGTTCGTGCGGTTCCGGTTTCACAGCGCGCGGCCGGACGCACAGGATTGGCTGACGGGGATCAAGGGAAGCCTGCGTCGGACGGCCAAGGCGATGGAGTCGGTCGCGGCCGCAGGGCTCGGGGTCGAGGTTGAGGTGGTGGTGACGCGCCCGACGGTGCCGCACCTCGCCGAGACGGTGGAGCTGGCGACGCGGCTGGGGGCGCGGCGGATCCACCTTCGCCGGGTGACCGCCCGCGGGGCGGCCGCGTTGGACGATGTCGCGCTGATGCCGCGCCTGGGGTTGATCCAGACGGAGCTGGAGGCCGCGGCGCAGGCCGGGGTGCGGCAAGGCGCGCGCGTGTTTCTCGAGGGGTTTCCGCAGTGTACGGCGCCGGGCGCTGCGCCGTGTCGGCTCGACGAGGCCGCCATTCGGATCGCCGTGGCGGATGCGCCAGGGTGGGTGTTCGTGGGGCCGATGTTTGGACCCGTCGTGGGCGCGCCGGGTTGCGCACGATGCCCCGGCCCTGGGGCCTGTGGTGGGGCGCCCTCGGACTACCTCGCGCGCTTTGGCCGGACCGAGGTCGACGGGGAGTCGGCGAAGTGGATCCATCCGCGGGGTCGCTCGCGCATCCCGCCGCCGCCGAGATGCTTCGCGAGGCGACGCGTCTCGAGATCCCGCGCATCGAGGTCGCTGGAGAGGCGAGCGCGGTGGCCGGATGGG
>JBEIFN010000122.1:0-6574 GCA_040382435.1 Alphaproteobacteria bacterium | reverse complement strand
GCCGTCTCCTGTCAACGAGCCCGTGCGCGCGTATGCGCCCGGGAGCCCCGAGCGGGCGACGCTGTGGGCCGAGCTGAACCGTCAGGCCGGCGAGGTGGTGGAGATCCCTTGCGTCATCGGCGGTCGTCGCGTCTACTCGGGGCAGACTGTTGAGGTGCGCAACCCGAGCGCCCACGGCGAAGTTCTCGCGCGCGTGCACCTCGCGACGCCCGAGATGGTGGCGCAGGCCTGCGCGGCAGCGATGGCCAGCAAGCCGGAGTGGGCGGGGGCTGCTTGGGAGAGCCGCAGCGCCGTGTTCCTCCGCGCCGCAGCGCTCCTCGCGGGCCCGTGGCGTGACCGGCTCAACGCTGCGACCATGCTCGGCCAAGGAAAGACGTGTCATCAAGCCGAGATCGACGCGGCCTGCGAACTGATCGACTTCTGGCGGTTTGGCGTCGCGGATGCCGCGACGTTGCTCGACCAGCAGCCTCGCGTCAGCCCCGACGGCGTATGGAACCGCGCAGACGTCCGTCCGCTCGACGGCTTCGTGTTCGCTGTGACCCCGTTCAACTTCACCGCCATCGCGTTGAACCTTCCGACCGCACCGGCGATCTTGGGCAACGTCGCGGTGTGGAAGCCCTCGCTGACCCAAGCCCTCTCGGCATGGCAAGGGTTTTTGTTGCTCGAAGCCGCGGGTCTACCGGCAGGGGTCATCAATCTCGTTCACGGCCACGGTGCCGACGTCGGCGACGTCGTCCTCGGAGCGCCGGACCTCGGTGGTTTGCACTTCACCGGTTCGACGACGACGTTTCGGTCGATGTGGCGCGGGATCGGCGAGCGGCTCGACCGCTACCGGCAGATCCCGCGCATCGTCGGTGAGACGGGCGGTAAGGACTTCATCGTCGTCCACCCCTCCGCCGACGTCGAGGAAGTGGCGGTCGCGGCGGTCCGTGGGGCGTTCGAGTACCAAGGCCAGAAGTGCTCGGCGGCGAGCCGCATGTTCGTGCCCGCGTCGTTGTGGCCGGCGCTCTCAGAGCGGCTCGCGGACCTCGTCGCCGCGCTCCCTGTGGGCGATGTGCGTGACGGCGCCCACTTCGTCGGGCCCGTGATCGACGAGCGCGCGGCGCGACGCCTCGCGGACGCGGTGGCGCTCGGGCGCCGCGACGGCACGTGGATGACCGGCGGCCACGTCGATGTCTCGACGGGCTGGTTTGTTCAGCCGACGGTCGTGCGACTCGACGACCCGTCGCATCCGCTGCTTCGCGAAGAGCTGTTCGGGCCGTTCTTGGCCGTGCGCGTGTACGACGACGCCGCGTTCGAGGACGTGTTGCGCGAGGTCGACCAAGCCACCCCGTACGCGTTGACGGGGGCGATCTTCGCGAACGACCGCTACGCCCTCGACCGTGCGGCCGAAGTGCTTCGGTTCGCCGCCGGGACTCTCTACCTCAACGACAAGCCGACCGGTGCTGTCGTCGGTCAGCAGCCGTTCGGCGGGGGACGCGCCAGCGGGACGAACGACAAGGCCGGCAGCGTGCTCAACCTGATGCGTTGGGCTTCACCTCGCGTGATCAAGGAGACGTTCGTGCCGCCGACGGACTGGCGCTACCCCTTCCTCGGGCGGTGACCGGCCGGACGCGCGCGCGGCGGCGCTACGGCGTGGGTGCTGGACCCGCTGTACCGTCGCCCACATCAGAGAGCTGCCGCAAC
The DNA here is from genome assembly GCA_040382435.1 of Alphaproteobacteria bacterium. GTDB lineage: Bacteria > Myxococcota_A > UBA796 > UBA796 > JBEIFN01. The sequence goes on along the minus strand of JBEIFN010000122.1, from coordinate 4,888 downwards.
ACCTGGGCGGCGTCGCGCACGGTGGGATCTTGCTCGGCGATCTCTTCTCGGGCGCGCTGGACCTGTTCACGGTCGGCGGCGCGCTCCTCGGCGCGTCCCCCCTGACGTGCCTCTTTGCGGGCCTCGCCGCGCTCCTTCCAGATCTCGCGCTGCTCTTCGAGGGTGTGGCCCTTGCGCGTCGCGATGCGCTCGCGGATCTCGTGCTTGGTGACGCCGAGCTCCTCGGCGCGTGCGGCGACGGACTTGTGCCCGCCGCGGTCGGGTTCTGCTGCGGGTGCTGGCTCCCCCTCTTCCGTGACCTGCGCGGTTGCGTCCTCGACGTGCTCGCGCTCGGGTCGGACTTGCGCGCCACCGGACAGCGCGCTCAACGTGGCCGCGAGTCCCCGCACGACGACGACCAAGGCGATGACGACGGCGACCGCGGCGGTGCCGAGCAAGATCCGCTTCATGGGGGGGAACCTCAACGCCACAGCGACTCCGGGTCGAGACGTTTCGCGCGCTTGACGGCGCGGACGACGCGCTTGTCCGTGACGTAACGGTGGGCGAGGTCGGGCTCCACGGCCAGCCCGGCGCACCCGCCCAGCGCGAGCGGCACCGGGCACAGCGCGAACGGGGGTGCCTCGTGTTCAGACACCTCTTGGAGCGCGGACAGCACAGGCGCTGTGAGACGGTGGCGCGCGGTCGCGAGCCGGGCGTCGAGCTGTGCATCCAACGCCAGGAGGTCGTCGCGCGATGCCATGCCCTCGCGTTCCGCGCGCGCTTCGAGGTCGAGACGGGCTTCACGGTCCGCTTCGTCGAGCGACTTCAGCTCGGACACCATCAACGGCAGGACGTCTGTGGGCACCGCGAGCCAGGGAGCCCCTTGCGCGCCCACCGCGGGAATCGGTGCCTCTGGCGTGGGGACGCGCAGCGTGGGCCACGGGCGTGCGGCGATCGTCGCGAGGCGCGCGCTGAGCAGCGCGTCCTTGGCGAGCTCGGCCGCGACGGCCGCCGAACGGTTCACACCGGTGCAGGCTCTTGCGAGTGCCGCGGGGCTGGCTCGGCGAAAGCCTGGGATCGGTGGTGCGTCGCACGAGGTCCAGCCCTTCGGTTCCGCTGTTCGGCGGATGGCCCTGATCATCTCCGCGCCGGTGTCTTCGACGAGCTCGGTCGTGAAGGCCTCGAGGATCCCCGCGTGGCGTCCAAGCTCGCGTCGCAGCTTCTGGGCGTAATTGCGCGCGGCTGCGGTGCCCTCGGTCCCGATCACGTCGATCGCGACCTCCATCGCGCCGAGCCACCCGGCCAACCGACGTTGCTCGGCCTGGTCGGCGGTCAGCCGATCGGGCAGGGATTCCTGCATGGCGGCGAACGCGGGGACCTGCGCGGCGACCTCGTCGGCGGACCACCAGCCACTCTCCGCATGCGCGGCGACCGCGTGAAGGCCCATCCACGCGACCGCGATCCCGCGACGTAGGTCAGGTCGGCTGGCCATTCGCGTCACACGGCGGCAGGCCGAGGTAGGGATCGATGACGTCCTTCTTCTTTTCGACGAAGGGCTCGGTCTGTTGAGCCTGCCAAGCGCGAAGCGTCGCGATGGTCTCGAGCAGCAGCGGCTCGGGCGGCTCCTGCTCCGGCGCGGGCATCAGACGGTAGTCCCGGGTCGCCCAGTCGCCCTCGGCGCCCTCGTTGAAGGCGACCTCGAGCGTGGTCGTGACGCCATCCTTGGTCAGGGTGACGTGGATGAACTCCCAGTTGTCCGCGGCGACCTTGCTGATGGTCCAGCCCGACGCCGTGGTGGCGCCCTCCTTGAACGGGATCTCGCCGCGGGTGTCGACGGCGTCGGCGGGCCGACACTTGGGCAGCAGCGCGGCGGGGTCTTCCGTCGGCGCCTCTGCGGCGGGGGCGGCGGTGTCGGTGGCGGGGGCGGCGAACCAGTGGCAGCCACCGAGCGCGGCGGCCAAACCGATGGTGACGGCGAGGCGGAGCATCGAACCTCCAACAGCGTGCAGAGTCTATCTCGTTCGCGGTGACGTGGCTGGACGGGGGAGCGTCGTTCGTGCAAGAACCGACAAGGAGGTGCGCATGCGCGCTCGGTGGCTGGCGTTGGTCGGGTTGGGCGCGTGCGGTGGCAGCATCGAGGGCCAATGGGTGGGCAAGCTCGCCTGCGGGGGGTTTCCGTGGGATGTGACCTTGCAGCTCGACAAGGGTGAGGACAAGGATTTTGTCGGCGACGGCACGCAGGAGCGCTCGTTCACCAACCTCGACGGCCTGACGACGGAGATCGTGATCACTTTTGCGGCCGACCTCTCGCAGGAAAAGCCGAGCGGCGAGCAGGTCCTGCGCGGCGACTGGACCTGCGTCGACGAGGTGACTTCGGAGATCTTTGCGCCGGGCGCGGAGCCCGAGGTCCTCACCGCGGGGTGCACGCCGGGTCGGTTCGCCAACTACGTCCAGACGTGGGACGGTGAGGACGCGATCACGGTGGAAGGTTCCGACGGCTGTAGCGGTGAGTTGTCACGTCGCTGAGCCGTCGGGCGGGTCCGCGGGATCGCTCACGTGGCGCGACGCCCCTTCGCCCTGTTCGCCGACGACTTCGTCGTGCGCGGGCCGCTCCTCGTGGGTGGGCAGCGCGTGCGCGACGGCTTGGGAGCGCGCGTCCTTGGGGTCCGCTTCGGGGGGTTCCGCTTCCTTGCGACGTCCGCTCCCGAGCAGCGCCAGGCCCACGAACAGCAGCACGGCGCCCGCAACGCCGACGGGCGCGAAGGTGTCGAGGGCGACGGTGCGTGGCCCTTCGCGCTTGGGGGGCGCGGCGCCTTCGTCGATGCGCGCCCTCGCGACGGCGAGCAGTCGAGGGTCGACGCCTCGGTCGCGCGCCACGCCGAGCATCTTTCGCGCGATGTCCGTCCTGCCCTCCTCGATGGCGAGCAGCGCCGCCCAAAACGGCGTCCCGGGGTCGTCGGGCAGCCTCGCGCGCACCTCGGGTACGCAACGGCGGAGGGCGTCGGCGTCCGAGGTGGCGATCGCCCATTCGCACAGCGCAGGCCACGCGAGCGCGACGTCGGGATGGGCTTGTGTCACCGCGGCGAGCAGCCTGCCCGCCTCCTCCAGCTCCGGCCGACCCTGCGCGAGGGCCTCTTCGTCCTCGGGCCGCAGGAGTGCGATCGCGAGCGCGACTTGGTTCTCGGGCGTGTCGGCGCGCGCGACGGCGGCGCGGCAGTGCGCGATCGCGGCTCGAGTGTCGCCCGTCTCCAGCACTACGCCGCAACGCCGTCGCCAGCCTCGGTCCCATTCGGGAGCGGCCGTGGTCACCCGTGCGAACGCCTCCGCGGCTTCGTCCAGGCGCCCCGCCTTCCAAGCGGACTCACCCGCCGCCATGTCGGCGGCGACGGCTTGCGGCACGGCGTCGGGTGGAGGGGGCAAAGGCTCCGCGCTGGCCGTGGGCGCGACGCAGAGGAGTCCGGCGACGATCCTACCGACAAGCCTGTTCATCGCAGCCCCCGACTTGACGGGGCTAATCGGCGTGCCGTGCGCGCGCACCTTGGCTAGGGCAGGCGAGAGGGGGCCGCAGGGGCATCTGGGCGCGGTCGGGCGGGCGGGCTTGGCCGCTGGGGCTGGGTCTCGGTGTTTGCTTCGGCCTGGTTGCGGCGGGCGGGACGTGGTCGACCTTCGCGATGGCGCAGGGGGTCACCGACACCGCCGTCGGGCCCGATCCGCTGCCGGCCGATCGGGACGGTGATGGGCTGAGCGATGCCGCAGATCCCTGCCCGGATGTTTGCGACTGTGACGGCGATGGTCTGTCCGATCCGGTCGAGCTCGGCGTCACCGTCGCGCCTGACGTCGCCGATCCCGCCGCCCCTGCGCCATGCGGGGGGCTGCTGCTCGTCGACGCCGACGCTCTTCGAACCTCCGATCCGCTTCGCCGGGACACCGACGGTGGCGGTCTCGATGACGGCCAGGAGGACCTCGATCGCGACGGTGCGCTCGATGTCCTCGAGACGGACCCGTTGCAGCGCAGCGACGACGTCGACGGTGACGGGGATGGCTGGCCCGACGCGGTCGAGGGCGACGCCGATCCCGAGGGCGACGACCGACCTGCCTCCTCCGATGACGACAGCGACGGGGACGGTTTGCGTGATCGCGACGAGCCGCGCCGTTTCGCCCTCGACGGTGTCACGCCGACCCTGCTCGCGGCCGACAGCGATGGCGATCTGCTCACCGACGGCTTGGACGGGGTGAGCGACGTGGACGGCGATGGCGTCCCGGCGCTGCTCGACCTCGACAGCGACGGGGACGGCCTGCCCGACGAGGTCGAGGGCGCGCTCGATCTCGACGGCGACGACAAGCCCAACTTCCTCGACACCAACAGCGACGGGGACCGCGCCACCGATGCGTCCGAAGCGAACACCGACGTCGACTGCGACGGGGTGTCGGGCCCCTACGACGCCGACGACCAGAGTGGCTTCTGCGAGCCGCCGATGCCGGGCGCTGTCGACACCGCGGCGTTCGATGCGCCGCTGCTCGCGCCAACGCCGCCGCCCGCGGCCGGGGGATGTGATCACACGTCGCCGTCGGGTGCGTTGTGGGTGGCGGGTGTCGCGCTGCTCTCACGTCGGCGGCGACGTTGAGTTCGGCGGCTCCCCACGCCGCCGCGTCGGTGCTTCTCTTGCGGGACGCGTCGGACGGACTTGAAGTCCTCTTGCTTGAACGGACGAAGCAGGCGGCCTTTATGCCGTCGCTCTGGGTGTTCCCGGGCGGACGCGTCGATCCGTCCGACGTCGTGCTCGCCGGAGCGGATGCGAGCCTCGATCTCGCGGCCGCGCGGGTTGCCGCCGTGCGCGAGACCCTGGAGGAGGTCGACATCTGGCTCGGTGCGCCGCGCGAGGAGGCCGCCGCGCGTGCCGCCGTCGCG
>JBEIFN010000121.1:0-6596 GCA_040382435.1 Alphaproteobacteria bacterium | reverse complement strand
TGCCGGGCGTGCAGGTTGAGCAGTGGCGTGAGGTCCGAGAAGCCGATCAGCGTTTTTGCTCCCCACGCGTCGATCGGGAGATCGCGGAGGAGGCGCGACATCCCCGAGCCGCCGCGCGCCGCCCAGACGGCGCCGAACGCCGGGTCGGTGAACGCCTTGAGCAGGTGGGCGCGCCGGACGTCGTCGGGCGCGGCGAGGTAGTGCCAAGGTTGAAGCGCGCCGTCGAACAGGACGGCCGAGTGGCCGGCTTGGGCGATGCGGTCGAGTCCAGCCTGGAGCCGGGACGGGTCGAACGGGTGGCAGGGCGCGACGACCGCGATCGGTGCGCCGGGTTGTAGCCAGGGGCTCAAGCCGACCACCGCGTCAGCGCGCGTGTGGCGTCGGCTGCATGGAAGCGCCCTCGGTCGTCGACGCCGACCTTGGCGAGCGCGATCTCGGGGTCGTGCGTGAAGAACAGGCTGCCCCCGCGGGCGAAGAGATCCTGAAGGAGCGCCTGCTTTTCGTCGATCAACCGCTCGGGGAAGCGGTCGTAGCCCATCGTGATCGGGACATGGACCCACGCAGCGCCGGGGATGAGGTCGCCGGCGAACACGATCGGGCCGTGCGCGGTGTGCACCTCAAGGAGAAGCAACCCTGGTGTATGCCCTTCGCTCTCGTGGAAGCGGTAGCCCGGTCCGAGCGGCTGCGACGCGTCGGGACGCACCAAGCGCAGCCGCCCGCTCTCGCGTAGAAGCGCCGGTAGCTCTGGGATGTAGGAGGCACGGTCACGAGGGTGCGGATGCTGGGCGCGCTCCCAAGCGGCCTCGGAGACGACGAACGTCGCGCGAGGGAACAGCAGCCGTTGCGCGATCCCTTCGGCCCACGGAGCGAGCAGGCCGCCCGCATGATCGAAGTGCAGGTGGCTGAGCACGACGACGTCGATGTCCGCGTCGCTGAGACCGAGCGCGCCGAGGCCGTCGAGCAGCCGGTGCCCTTCCTCCTCGACCCCGTACCGCGCGCGCATCTCAGGCGCGAAGAACGCGCCGATGCCCGTCTCGCACAAGATTCGACGGCCGTTGGCTTCTTCGATCAGCAGGCTTCGGCACGCCAGCGGGACCCGGTGCTGGTCGTCGGGGGGCAGCCAGCGCGACCACAGCGCGCGGGGCGCGTTGCCGAACATCGCGCCGCCGTCGAGTCGTTGGCGGTTGCCTTCGAGGCTGGTCAGCCGAAGCGTCACGGGCTGGCCTCGTCGTCTTCGCCCGCCTCCGGCAGGTCGGGGTCGCACAGTTGGACGTACCAAACCTTGGGCGTGATCGGCTTGTCCAGCCGGAGCGGGATGCTGTGCGGCGGGAGCTGGGCGTCCTTGGGCAGCTCGACCAACGACGGCTCGGCCTGACCGCTCGCGACGCAGCGCACGAAGGCGTCGCGCACGTTCGAAGGCAGCGCAGCTTGGACGGCGTCGTGGCACTCGTCGAGCTTCTTGACGTTGCCCTTTTCGCAGACCATGACCTTCGACGCGTTGACGAACGTGTCCCAGGCGCGTCCGTCGGACTTGTTTTTCCAGCGCGCGGCGTCGTCTTTGGCAGCGGTGGTCTGCACGATCTGGTCCTGAAGCGCGACCTTGGTCTCGCCGAGTTCGACCTCGAGTCGGGCCTTCTCTTCCTGGACCGTCGTAAGTTCGGCCTTGAGGGCGGCGAGCTCGGCGGCGAGGGCCTTGGCCTTGGCGGCGAACTCGTCGCGCTTGTCGCCGGCCTTGTCCGCTTCCTTCTCGACCTTCGCGAGCTCCTTCTCCTTGGCGGCGATCGATTTCTCGAGGCTGACCACCTTGGCTTGGACCTCTTCGAGCGTCGGCGTGCCCGGGGGCGGGACGGGGATCTCGGCGCAGGTCGGGCACGGCGGCGGAGGCGGGGGACAGACCTCGCAGACGGGGCACGGGTCGGGCGTGTGCAGCGCCCATCCGGCCGCAAATCCGAACAGGGTGGTCGCTGCCACCGCGATCAACACGGGTCCACGCTCCATGGCGTTCCTCCAAGATGGAGGCTTTAGCGCGGCAGGTCGGTTGCGGGAAGCGTTGGAGGCGTGTGCAGGCCCGGTTATGGGGGCTTGGGACGAGGAGTCACCATGTCGGGCGTCGGTCGTCGCTGGTTCGAGAGCAGCAAGGGGTTCGACGTTCGCCCGCGCGAGGCGGAGGCCGCGACTGGCCGTGACGAGACCCCCGACCTGTGGACCCGCTGCCCGGGTTGCGCCGCCACGCTGTACAACGAGGCGCTCGCCGAGAACCTCGGTGTCTGCCCTTCATGCGGGCATCATTTCCCGCTCGGTGCGCGGGCCCGCATCGCGGGCTTGTGCGATGTCGACTCGCTGGTCTGGCACGACGCCGACCTCCGCAGCGTCGATGCGCTCGGGTTCGTCGACAGCAAAAGCTACGGCGCGCGCTACGCGAGCACCGTCAAGAAGACGGGGATCGGGGATGCGTTCCTCGCCGCGAGCGGCCGGATCGATGGGCTGGATGTCGAGGTTGGAAGTTTCGAGTTCAGCTTCATGGGCGGATCGATGGGCTCGGTCGTCGGTGAGCTGGTCACCCGGGTGTTCGAGCGCGCAGCGGCGCGCGGCGTGCCCGCGATCGTGGTGAGCGCGTCGGGCGGGGCACGGATGCAAGAGGGCGTCTTGAGCCTGATGCAGATGGCCAAGTCGTGCTCGGCGCTCGGGATCCTGCGTGACGAGGCGAAGATGCCCTACATCTCGCTGCTCGCACACCCGACGACCGGCGGCGTGGCGGCCAGCTTCTCGATGTTGGGCGACGTCATCCTCGCCGAGCCGGGCGCGCTGATCGGTTTCGCCGGGCCTCGCGTGATCAAAGAGACGATCGGTCAGGACCTGCCGGAGGGCTTTCAGACCTCGGAGTACTTGCTCGCGCACGGCATGGTCGACGACATCGTTCCGCGCGGGCAGCAGCGCGCTGTCGTGGCTCGCTTGCTCCGACAGCTGACAGGTCGCTGAGGCCTCGTGCGCTCCCATCCCGTCGTCGACCGCTTGGCCTTTGCAGGTGTCAAGCTGGGTTTAGAGCGGATGCGTTCGTTCTTGGCGACGTTGGGGGAGCCGCACCTCGCCGTGCCGGTCGTTCATATTGGGGGCACCAACGGCAAGGGGTCGGTCGCGACGATGGTGACCGAAGCGTTGGTCGCTGCGGGGCTTCGCGTCGGGACGACGATCTCTCCCCACCTCGTCTCGTTGAACGAGCGCTTTGCGCTGAATGGCCAGCCGATCGGCGACACGCGGCTGCGCGCGCTGCTCGAAGCCGTCGAGCGGGCGCGGCAGGACTGGGTACGGTCCGAAGGCCTAGGACCTGACGCGCTGACCGCCTACGAGCTGCTCACCGCAGCGGCCTTCGTGTGGTTCGCCGAGGAGCAGGTGGACGTCGCGGTGGTCGAAGTGGGCCTTGGGGGGCGTCTCGACGCGAGCAACGTCGTCGCGCCGGTGGTGACGGCGATCACGAGCATCGGGATGGACCACACCGAACAGCTCGGTCTGACGCTGGAGGCGATCGCCGCCGAGAAGGCAGGGATCGTCAAGCCGGGCGTGCCGTTGGTCCTCGGTCCGATCGCGCAGGGACCTGCCGACGTCCTCGCGCGCGCAGCGGCCCTGACCGACGCGCCGCTGTGGCGGTCGGGCGCGCACCTGCGCCGTGAGCGCAGAGCGGACGGGTGGCGGGTTCAGACGCCACGCGGCGAGGTCGGTCCGCTCGCCCTCGCGATGCCCGGGGCGCATCAGGGCGCGAACGCCGCGGTCGCCGTCGGCGTGCTGCACCGCCTGGCAGAGCTGGGCTTCCCCATCTCTGACGCCGCGATCGTGCAGGGACTCGCGCGTGCCAAGGTCGGTGCGCGGGTGGAGCGCATCGACGACCGGCTCGTCGTGGACGGCGCGCACAACGTCGAGGGCGCGACCGCGCTCGCCGCGTGGCTCGCGGAACAGCCGCGTCGGTCCCCGCGCATCTTGGTCTTCGGCATGTCCGAGGGCCGTCCGCCGCGTGACGTCCTCACCCCGTTGCTGCCGCACGTCGATGAGGTCGCGCTGGTGACCTTTGACCACCCCAAGGCACTCACCACCGCACAGCTCGCCGCCGCGCTCGGCGACGTGACCGTCGCGATGTCGGACGCCGGCGAGGTGCGCTCGGCGTGGGACGAGCTCGACGCGGACGCCGAGGAGTTGGTCGTAGCGGGGTCGCTGTACTTGGCCGGCGATGTGCTGGGCTGGCTCGCCGAGCGCGACCGACGCTGATCAGCTCGCGCTGCGCGCGCCGCCGAGCTCGGTGGCGAGGGCCGTGAACAGGCCGTCGAGGACGGTTCTGGGGGCGACGTTGGCGGCCAGATCGGCGCGCGCCTCGCCCAGCGCGGCGACGCATCGTTCGAGGCCTCGGGGCCACAGCGCGCGGTGCCACGCCTCGATCCGCGGCCGTATCGCCTCATGCCGCAGCGGGATCGAAGCCCCGGCCTCGACGCGCGCGACGTCGGCCATCCACTCTTCGAGGAGGTCGAGCGCACGAAGCCCGCCGACCTTGCGTTCGGCGCCCTTGCCTTCGGTGAGCTGCTCCGAGAGCTGAAAGATCGTGCAGAGGTCGCCAGCGAGCGCGGCGAGCAACTGGTCGCGCACGACGTCGGTCTCGGCGAGGACTTCGGCAGACATCGCGAGCGCGCGTCCGGGCGCCCCCTCGGCGGCGCGTACGCGGCGCTCGACGTCCTCGATGCCGCGCTCCTGCAACCAACTCGTGAGGGTCGCATCGTCGACGGGGGCGAGCCGATGTCGTTGGCACCGGCTCACGATCGTGGGAAGCAGCCCGCTCGCGTGGCGCGCGATCAGCACGAAGTGGGTGTCGGGCGGCGGCTCTTCGAGCGTCTTGAGCAGCGCGTTGCTCGCTGGCGCCGCCATCGCTTCGGCCGGCTCGATCAGGACGAACCGGTGCGACGCGTCGTGACGGTGGTAGCCGAGCGCGCGCACCATCTCGCGGATCCGCGCGACCTGGATGCCTGCCCCCTCGGGGACGATCAGGTGCATGTCGGGGTGCGTGCCTGCTTCGATGCGCCGGCACGAGCTGCACACTCCGCAGGGTTCGACGCCCGTCGGGGAGGGGCAGTTGGCGCGCGCCATCAACCATCGGGCGACGGTGGTGCGTCCGACGCCCTCGGCGCCTTCGAACAGCAAAGCATGATGCAAACGACCCTCCGTCAGCGCGCCCACGAGCGCGTGACGGAGGGTCGTGTGTCCGACGATCGGGGGTGTCATCCGCCCGACCTCAGGCCTCAGCCCTGAGTTTGCGGCGCGAGCTGCGCAGCCGGGGCGTTGGCGTCGGCCTCGGCGGTGTGGATCGGGAACTTCGGCGTGGTGCCGTGGTTGGCCAGCGCGTTCTTGCGCTTGCGGCCTGCGTTCTTGTTGCGGAGCGCGCGGCGGTACTCGGTCTGAGCGGTCTTGGAAGCCATGGTCTGCCTCGAACGTTGAGCCGCGGCCTGAAGGGGCCGGATCGGCGACCCAAGGCGTCTAACGAAGCACAGGCCTCGGGTCAAGGTGTGACGCGCGTTGGATCCGGCGCCCGCTCAGAACGGAAAGGTCTGAATCGGCCAGGCTCGGGTGCGTCCCCCGTGCAGGATCGAGAGCGCCGTGTTCGCGCCGTACAGGTCGCTGTTGGGCATCTTGACGAGGCCGGAGACGCCGAGTCCCATCAAGGTGTCGGCGCGCAGCTCGCCGTCTCCGAGCGCGATGTCGTCGAGGGCGCCCGTCCCCATCAAGAAGTTGTAGGTTTCGAGGACGTCCTGCGGCTCGTTGCTGTAGACGATCTCGCCGGCGACGAGGTCGGCCGTGATCACGAGGGCGCTGTCGAACGGTGAGCCGGCCAAGGGCACGACGACATCGGCGTCACCGGGGCGCCACGAGGTCGGGAAGGTGAAGTCCGGGGCCGCCGGGAACGCGATCGTCGCCGAGGGGCCGTCGTCGACGTCGGTGCGCTCGACGAGGATCGGCTGCTCGCAGCCGTCGAGCGCGGTGGGCGGCAGCAGCGTGTAGGCGCCGTTGCCCTCGTCGCGCAGGGTGACGGTGGCGCCGCACCCCGTGACCTCGACCGTGGCCCCGATGACCGGAGACTCCTCCAGCGCGGACAGGTTGCGCGCGTCGGCGAGGAACACGGTTCCTGCCATGCCGATACCGAGGCCGAGGGCCGACAGGTCGACTTGGGCAGGTGGAGGCTCCACGATCGTGAACAGGCCGACAATGACGTCGGGGTCGAGGAGGCCGTCGACGTCTTCCTTCACGCCATCGAACCAAGCGCAGCCGCCCAGCATGGGGAGGACAAGGAGCGCGAGAGGGGGTCGACGGGTCGGAGTGGACATGGAGGCTCCTCGGCGGGTTGCCTCCACCCTAGCCCTCCGGCGCCGCCGTCGCCCGCGGTCGTGTCAGGTGTTCGCGAAGATGCCCACGACCGCCGTCTTGTCGTCGCCGCCCATGTTCGCCGTCAGGCCCACCTTGGGGCGTCCGGGAATCTGGTACGTGCCTGCGAGTCCCTTCATCTGGCGGTAGATCTCGAGGATCTGCTTGACGCCGGTGGCGCCCACGGGGTGGCCGAAGCCGAC
>JBEIFN010000120.1:0-6598 GCA_040382435.1 Alphaproteobacteria bacterium | reverse complement strand
GGGCGGCTCTCGGCGCTCGATCTGATCCTCGCCGGCGTGGTCGAGGGACGCCTGAGCACGGCACAAGCGCTGGCGGCGCTGGCACGGGCACTCGGGCGCGCCCCGACCTGGTCCCGGTGGGCGCGCGCCGTCGCCCACGCGGGGTTGGCGGGTTCCGCGGCGGCCCTGGTGGGAGGCACCTTCTCCGAGGTCCTGGTGTGTGCCGTGATCGGCGTGGCGCTCGCACTTTTGGACCGGTTGCTACGCGCGCGTTCGGGCATGGAGCGGCTGCGCCGCCCTGTCGGCGCGTTTCTCGCGGCTGCGATCGCGATGGTCGCTGTTCGCGAAGGCTGGGCCCACGACGCGCTCCGCGTCACCGTGTGCGGTGCGATCGTTCTCCTTCCTGGACTGTCGTTGACGGTGGGGTGGATCGAGGTGGCAGCGGGCCACCTGGCGTCGGGCACTCATCGCGTCGCGGGCGCGCTGCTCGCGCTGTTCGAGCTGGTCATCGGGGTGGCAGCGGCCGATGCGCTGGTTCAGCAGGGGTTCGCACCCAAGTCGTCCCTGCGTGCCCTCCCGGACTGGGGCGCCCCGGCGGCGGTGGTCGCGGCTGCGTTCGCGCTCGCGGTGCTGCTGAACGCGCGTCGTCGCGATCTGCCGTGGGTGGTGCTGTCGTGCGCGGTCGCTTGGGTCGGAACGAAGCTCGGCGCGCCGCTGGGGCCTGCGCTCGGTGCTGGCGTGGCGTCGTTTGGCGTCGGGCTGTACGCCAATGTGTGGGGCCGGGTCGCGCGGAGGACGGTGACCGTGCCGATGGTGCCCGGGGTGCTGCTGCTCGTTCCCGGCGCGGTCGGCTTCCGGAGCGTCGCTGCGCTGCTCTCGGGGGACGTCCTTCCCGGCGTCTCGCTGCTGTTTGGGATGGGTCTCGCCGCTGGCAGCATGGCGGCGGGGCTGCTGCTGGCCTCCGCGCTCGCAGGGCCGACCTGGCGCGTGTAGCGTTTGGCGCGTGCCGAGAAACGGGGCTACGGCAGGCGCGGAGGACGCATGGCACGCCGGGTCAAGCAGCGCGCCAGCGTCGGCGTGCTCGGCAAAGACATCACACGCCGCGCGCGCTCCGTGTGCGAGCTGTGCGGGGGGCGCGACGCGCCACGGCTTTTCGAGCTTGCACCGTTTCCGCCCGAACCCACGCCGGATCGGACGCTGCTGGCGTGCGCGCGTTGTCGGGCGTGGCTCGACGACGACGAAGCCGTCGACGTCGACGCGGCCCACTTCCTCGGCGGTGCGGTGTGGCACGACCTCGACGCGGTGCGGCTCGCCGCCGGTCGCTTGCTCCACCAGGTGCCCAAGGCCCCGTTGTGGGTGGTCGACGCCGCGGAGTCCTGCGACGTCGACCCGCACACGTTGGAGTTCCGCGCGGGAGTCGACGAAGCTTAGCGGGGAGCTTCGGGCAGGTTGTTGTCGCAGAACACGAGCTGCCAGCCGCGCGCCGTCGTGTCGCCGACCTCGATGCGCACGGCGAACGGCAGGCTCGCGTTGGGCTCGAAGCGCAGCTCCGGCGCGGCTTGCCCGGCCCGACTACACGCCTTGAACCTTCGCTCGTAGGGGCGAAGCGCGCCTTCGACGGCGCCGCGGCACCGCTCGATCGCGCTTCGTGACCCCTCCGCGCAAAGCCGGAGCTTGGCGTCGGTCTGGAAGCGGTCCCAGGTCTGTTGGTAGACGTCCTCTCGGGCGTCCTCGGAGCGGCGCTCCTCGGCCACGAGCCGCTGCTGTGTGGCGGCGAGGTCGGCACGCGCCGCGGTCAGCGCGTTCTCGAGCCCGCTGCGGGAGGCCACCGCCTCCTGCAGCTCGGCCTTGAGCTGGGCAAGCTCGGAGCGTGCGCGCGTGAGCTGGCCGGCCATGCCGAACTCCGGGGTCGAGCGACCCAGATCGGGCTCCTCGGTCGTGCTCGGCGGCGGCGGGACGGCGCCCGCCTCGCGCAGGGCAGCTTCGAGCCGCTCGACCTCGCTCTCCTTGTCGGCGACCCGCACCAGCAACGCCTCGACACGCGTCTGGGCTTCGGACAACGACGTCGCGGTGCTGCGCATGTACGGCAAACACGCGATGCGGAGCTCGTCGGACGTCATCCCTGGCGGTGGGTCGACCACCGGGAGGTCGATCGCGAGCAGGTCGGCGTCGCTGATGGGCGTCGTGCGCGCTGTTCCTGCGGCCTGATGGCCGAACCACCATCCCACGCTCCCGCACGCGACGGCACTGAGGACGAGGCCGACCCCTCGGATCGCGGTCTGGCGGTGGGTCGACGTCATGGCGTTGTGGGCGCGGTGATGGGCTGCGCGACCGTCACGGCGTCGAACTTGCCGAGCACCGCATCCGACGCGCTCACCCACGTCGCGGTGAGGCCGGCGGCGGCGAGCTGCGGCTCGACGTCGGCGCGGCGGCCGACCACGAGGATCAGGCGCGGTGCGTCGTCAGCGAACCAGCGCGCGGCGACCTCGGCGGCCCGCTCGGGTGTGACGCCGCGGAGGGCCTCGACCCGCTTGGCCGCGTCAGCGATGGTCTCGTCGAACGGGACCCCGGCGGCGTAGAACGACATTGCAGAGCCGGCGTCCAGCATGGCGTCGTTGAACGCGGTGACCTGCTCGCGGATGTTCGCGTCGATCTCCGCGGCCGTCGGACCACTTCCCCCCAGCGCGGCGATCTCCGCATCCATCTCTCGGAGGACGCCCGCGATGTTGCTCGCCGTGTACGTCCCGCGCGCCGACCAGCTGCCGTCGAACCGGTCGGGCGCGTAGCTGCCGCCGACGCCGTACGTCCAACCCTTGTCTTCGCGCAGGTTGCGGTTGAGGCGGGAGAGGAACGGGCCGACGAGGGCGTAGCTGGCGTGCGCGAAGGCGGGCCGGTCCGCGTCCGTTCGCGCGGGTGCGTTGCGGACGGTGCCCACGATCGCCTGGGTGGCGGTGGGCAGGTCGACGGCGAGGACCGCGTCGGCCGGGAGGTGGACCTTCACCGCAGGCGCTCGCACCGGTCGGTCGGCGCCGACGGCGGCCCACCAGCTCAAGTCGGCGAACGCCGCGCGCGCCGCCTCTTCGCTCAGATCGCCGGTGATCCAAGCGTGGACCGGCGCCCCCTCCAGCAACGAGCGGTGCAGCGCGTGCAGGTCGTCTTGGCGGACCGCGGCGAGGGCGCCGAGGTCGGGCCGTTGGTCGCCGGGCGAGCCCACGGGCGCCCAAGCGTGCGTCCAAGCGTAGCTGAACACCGCACGCAAGTTCGACGGCGCGTGCGCGAGCAGCTCGTCTTCGGTGTCTTGGATGAACCGCTTCAACTCCCCCTTGGGGAAGCCGGGGTGCAGGAGCACGTCCTCGAACAGCGTCAGGCCCTCGGTCAGCTGGCCCTTGGGGACGGTCAGCGACAGCTGGGTGATGTCGTCGGTGTACGTGGAGACGACGTCGAGATCGCCGGCGGCCTCGGTCGCGGCGACCTCGGCGGGGCCTCGCGTGGTCGTGGCGACGTCCCAAAGCGTGGCCATCGCCTCGGCCGCGTGCCGGCCTCCCTGCTCGCTCAGACCGCGGGCGCCCAATCGCCAGGTGACGTCGAGCTCGACGTCGAGGGCTTCGGGGACGCGGACGAAGTCGACGATCAGCCCGGGCCGCTCGACGAGGCGCACGGCTTGGGGGTGGACGAACGGCGCCGGGGCTGCGACGTCGGGCGCGTGCGTGCGGTCGGGACCTGCTGGCACGGCGGGGACGGGCGCGCTGGGCTCCGCGACAACGACGGGCGGCGCGGGCGGCGCGCTGGGCTTGGGCTTGGCGATCGCGGCGTGGGAGAGCGTCAGACCGACGCCGATGAGCAAGGGCCGGTTCATGGCAACTCCACCGGGGTCGCGCCGCGGAGCGCGCCGCGAGCGCCTTGGGGGACGACCGACAGCGTGCTGCGGAGGTCGGGGCTGAGGTATTGACGCGCGACGCGGACGACGTCCTCGGCGGTGACCGCTTGGATGGCGGCGGCGTCCGTGGCGGCGCAGTCGGTACGCCCGCGACGCGCGAGGCAGGAGGCGAGCGCCTGTGCGCGTCCGAGTGGGTCGACCAGGCCGTCTTCGAGGCCCGCGACCAACGACCGCTTCGCGCGCGTGAGCTCGGTCTCGCTGGGCGGGGTGGCGATGAGGTCGGCGACGGCGCGATCGGCGGTCTGGACCAGCCGGGCGAGTGGCGTGCGCAGGGCGGTGGCGTAGACGAGGAACAGGCCATCGATCTCGCCGTTCCACGTGGTCGCGCCACCGTCCTCGGCGCGGCGACGCTCGTAGACCAGGGCGTCATCGAGGCGGGTGCCCTGTCCGCCGCTCAGGACGAGGGCGGCCACATCGAGCGCGGCCATGTCGGCGTGGTGCAGCGAGACGGTCGGCCAAGCGAGGTACACGGTCCGCGCTTGCGTGGCGTCTTCGAGTACGCCGTGCTGCGGCGGGTGCGCCCCGTTGTACTGGCCCGCGCGGGGCACCGGTGCGCCTCGGTCGGGCACATCGGAGAACCAATGCGTGATGGCCTGCAGCGCGTCGGCCTGTTCGAAGTTGCCGACCACGGCCAGCACGGCGTTGCGCGTGCGGTAGTGGCGCTGCCAGAAGTCGCGCACGCCCGCGAGGGAGAAGCCCTCGACGTCGGCCACGGTGCCGATCACGGGCGTGTGGTACGGGTGGCCCTCAGGCCACAGCAGGCGTCCGAGCGCGTCCCAGTCGCGTCCGTTGGGCTGCGCGTAGCCTTGGTTGCGCTCTTGAAGGACGACGACCTTCTGGTTCGACAAGCTGTCGGGGAGCAGGCCGGCGTCGAGGAAACCGACGCGGTCAGACTCGAGGAACAACGCGCGCGCCAGGGCACCCGACGGGAAGGTCATGTGGTAGGCGGTCTCGTCCTCGGAGGTGAAGGCGTTGTTCTCGCCGCCGGCGGCCGTGAGGAGCGTGTCGAACTGGTTGTTGCCGACGTGCGCGCTGCCTTCGAACATCAGGTGTTCGAACAGATGGGCGCAACCGTGCTCGCCATCCGCTTCGTCGCGCGCGCCGACCCCGAAGGTCAGGTGCAACGCGACGCGGTCGGTGCGGTGGTCCTCGGCCAGCACGACGCGCAACCCGTTCGGCAGCTCGTGGACCGTCGCCGCCAAGTCGAGTGGGCCGGCGAGGGCGAGCCCGGTTTGCAACCACCACGCGATCATCGCGCCTCCAGATCGCCCCGGTACCCCGCTCGACGCCGGGTCGCACGGCGCCGCTAACGCTCGGTGAACTCGGTCATGGCGATCGGTAACAGCAGGCCAAGATCGAGGAATAAGGCTTCTTCTTCTGGATCCAGGCCGACGACGGGCGTCTCGCGCATCGCCGCTGTCGTCGCGGCGTCGACGTCGAGCAGCAGGACGTCCCCCGCGCGGTCGCGTGCGAGCAGCAGCGACTGGGGGGCTTGCTCGAGGTCGGCACCATCGTGGGCGACCCAGCGGAAGGCGTCGTCGGTCCAGGCGCCGTCGAGGGCTCCGGCCTCGATGCGCTCGGCGAGGCGCAAGACGTCGCACGGAGCATCGATGCACAGCACGCCGGGGCGGCAGGCGTAGGGGCCAGGCTGATCGCGCGCGTCCAACACGTCGGGGGCGGTGTCGGGCAGGGCCGCCAGCGCAGCTTCCCACGCGGCGAGGGCGCGAACGCTCTCGGGGAGCTTGGACGACAACCCGGCGGCGAGGCGTGCGGGAGCGGGCTCGCGGCACCAAGGTCGGCTCCGGTGGGCGGCTGCGAACTGCGCCGTCGCCTGCTCGCCGAGGACCAAGCGGGTGAGGGGCAGGGCGTCGAGGTCGGCTGCCCCCAACGTGGTGCCGGGCGTCGTTGTCCCCGGCATCTCATAGCCCAGCCCGAACACCACATCGGCGTTGGGGAGGTCCCACTCTTCGCTCAGCGACGCCCACGTCTCTCGGGCATCAACGAGGGCGCGGGCTGGGACGTTCGGGTCAGCGTCGGGTCGGCCCGTTTCGAGGACGGCCTGTGCGAGGCGATCGATGCAGGCGTCGAGGACCTCGACCAGCTCCCCGTCGGTGTCGGCTTGGATCTGCGCGATGCGCATCCCGAGGTCTTGAAGCGCCCATCGCGCCTCGCCGAGCGCTCGCGTGGGCGCCCACGGCGTCAGCGGCGTGCCGAGGAGCAGCGCGTGGCAGACGTCGATGACGCGGGCCTCGAGCGCGTCGAGTGAAGGGCTCGCGCCCGGAACGGTCAGCAGGAGGCGCTCCGCGGCGGCGCGGAAGCCGGGATGGTCGAGCCGCGGGCCGTGGGCGCGCGCGTAGTCGACGCCGTCGCCGCAGAGGTCGATGCCGCCATGGTCGCTCGAGACAGGTCGTCCGAGCCGGCGGCTGCGCGCGATGGCGGCCAGCTCGCGGTCCACAAATGCGAGACCCTCGGCGATGCCCTCGCGAGGTAGCGCGGCGCTGGGGTCGGTGGCGGCGACGCCTTCACAAGCGTCGCAAGCAACCCGCCCGAGCCGGCCTTGTCCCGCATGATCCGGGCAGCGAACTGCGAACACCTCGTCGAACATGTACCAGACGGCCACCGGGAGCAGCTCGGCGAGGCGTCCGGCAGTGGCGTGGAACCAGGGGGTCGCGGTGGGGGTCC
>JBEIFN010000119.1:0-6671 GCA_040382435.1 Alphaproteobacteria bacterium | reverse complement strand
CGTCGCGCCCGCGGGCAGCGAACAATGGCGGTACCCGAGTGCCAACGCCGCTTTCGGGAGCGTGGTGAGGGTGCCATCGGCCCGCATCACCGTGACCTCGACGAGCGTGTCGCCGGTCTCACCGAGCAGGCTCCCCGCGTTCATCCGGACCGCACCACCCACCGTCCCGGGAATGCCCGCGAGCGCGTCCAACCCCGTCCAGCCATGCCGTTCCGCGCGCGCGAGCAGGACCGCGTTGCGACAGCCCGCGCCCGCCACGACGTGCGCATCCTCGGCGATAGCGTCGGCAAGCGAACCCACCAGACGCACGACCAGGCCTCGGATCCCAGCGTCCGCGACGAGCAAGTTGGAGCCGTTCCCCAGAAGGAACCAAGGCACACCGCGTTCCGCGGCCCAACGACGCGCGGCCGTCAGTGACGCGAGGTCCGACACCTCAGCAAAGAGATCGGCCACCCCTCCGACGCGCCACCAGACGCGCTTGTGCAGCGGCGCGTTGGCTTCGGCGGCGATACCGAGAGCGGCAAGTTCGGCGGCATGTTGCGACGTCAACGGCTCCCCCACCCGGCGCTATCACGGAGGACGGGATGATCGACATCCTCGGCAACGGTCGCATCGGCGCTGCGCTCACGGCGCGCGCGCGCGGCGCCGGTCTCGACGTGGTGTGCGTCGGTCGACACGACGATGCCGCCGTCCTCGGCGACCACCCGGGGCGCCCGCTGCTGCTCGCGACCCGCAACGACGACCTCGACGACGCGCTACGGCGCGTGCCGGCCCACCGACGCACCGACGTCGTGTTCGCACAAAACGGGATGCTGCGACCCTTCCTCGCCGACCGCGGCTGGCAGGCATCCACCCGCGCGCTGTTGTTCTTCGCGGTGCCGCGACGCGGCGACGACCTCACCGGCGGCACCCCTTCCCCCGTCCACGGGCCGCACGCCGAAGCGATGGTGGGGTTCGGCGAGGCGATCGGCGTGCCCTTCCAAGCGGTCGACGCCACCACGTTCGCCGACCGAGAGCTCGAGAAGCTGCTATGGCTCGTGGTGTTCGGCACGCTTGGCGGCGCGACAGGACGCCCCGTCGGTGCGATCGCCGAGCGCCATCGCGACGATGTCACGGCGTTGGTCCAAGAGCTTGCGCCGATCGGGCGGCGCGCGATCCCCGCCACGGCCGACGACGCGGCGCTCACGGCAGGGCTGTTCGCCTACACCGCGACCGTCGCCACCTGGCAGGCCGCGCCACGCGAACACAGCTGGCGCGCGGGCTGGTTCCTCGACGCCGCGGCCGAGACCTCGACGCGCACGCCGAACTTTTCGCGTTGGCTCTCGCACCTCGCGGGGTAGAACGCCCCTGTTGTGTTCTGGAGAACCGATGACCCCTCGTACCTTCGCCGCTTGTCTCCTCCTCGCCGCGTGCGGCGGACCGACCGCGCCCAACGCAGCGTCCGACCCGAAGCCCTCACCTTCGGCTGCGATCGGTGCGCCGTCTGCGCCGCCCAACCCCACCGCCGGCGCGCCGTCGGACGTCGCGCGCCGCGTCAACGTCTACGTGACGGCGCAGGGCCTCGATCCCGCCAACGTCGAGGCGAACCCCAAGGAGTCGCTCACGCTGGTGATCGAGCGCGACGCCGGCGTGTCGTGCGCCGAGGTCGTGGTCGAGGGCAAGCCTCCGGCAGCGCTCGCCGACGGAAAGCCCGCGGAGATCACCGTCACGGCCCCAGAGACCGGGGCCCTCGCGATCACGTGCGCGTCGGCGAAGGGCACCTTGACGGTCGTCCCCTCGACGCCATGACGGACAGAAACTGTCCGCAGCGAGGAGGCCGGAGCGGCAGGACGCGATAGCCCCGAGACAGATCGGCGGCCGCTCGCCGTCGTCATCCTGGGGAGCCTCATGGAAGCCGCCGTCCTCGTCCTTCTCCTCGTCGTTCTCGGCGCAGTCGCGTGGCTCGCGCTGCGCCCGCAGGTCGCTGTCCCCGACGAGGTCTTGTCGCGACTCGCGGCACTCGAAGGCTTGGGCCCTCAGGTTCAGGCGATCACCAACGATGTGCGCACCCTCCGCCACGACGCGACCGTCATCGCGTCGACGCAGCGCAGCGAGGCCGCCGACCGCGACCACCAGCTCCGCAACGCCCTGATCGACGAAACGCGCCAAGGAAGAACCGAGTTGGCGCAGCGGTTCGAAGCGTTTCAGGCGGCCGCTGCGATCCAAGGCGCCCAGCACCAAGCCGCCCAAAAGCAAGAGCTTGACCGGTTCGGCGAGCGCATCACCCAGCTGTCCACCGGCCTCAAGGGCGACGCCGAGACCCTGCGCGAACGTGTCCAGGCAGGCTTTCAAGAGGCCCGAGAGGCGCAGCTCAAGGCCTCCGAGGCGCTCCGCGCCGTCGTCGAGAAGCGCCTGGAGCTGTTGCAACGCAACAACGACGCCCGGCTCGAGGCGATGCAGAAGACGGTCGACGAGAAGCTCCAGTCGGCGCTCGAGACCAAACTCACCGAGAGCTTCAAGACCGTCTCGGCGCAACTCGAAGCGGTCCACAAAGGCCTCGGCGAGATGCGCGAGCTCGCGTCCAACGTCGGCGACCTGAAGAAGGTGATGACCAACGTCAAGACCCGCGGCACGTGGGGCGAGGTGCTGCTCGGCAACCTCCTCGAAGAGGTGCTTCCACCCGACCGCTTCGAACGGAACTGGGCGCCGCCCCGCCGCAGTGAGCGCGTCGAGTTCGCGATCAAGCTGCCGGGCAACACCGACGACAACAAGCCTGTCTTCCTGCCGATCGACGCCAAGTTCCCCAAGGAGGACTACGAGCGCCTCCAGGCGGCCGCCGACGCCGGCGATGCCGCTGGCGTGCAGACCGCGCAGAACGCGCTGTACGCCCGCGTCACCTCGTTCGCCCGCGATGTCCGCGACAAGTACCTCGTGCCGCCCCACACGACGGATTTCGCGATCCTGTTCCTCCCCACCGAGGGCCTGTACGCCGAGGTCCTGCGCGAGCCGGCGCTCGTCGACAAGATGCAACGGGAGCTGCGCGTCATCCTCGCAGGCCCCACCACGCTGCTCGCGATCCTCAACAGCCTGCAGATGGGTTTTCGCACGCTGGCGCTGCAAAAGAAGAGCGCCGAGATCTCCCAAGTGCTCGCTGCGGTCAAGACGGAGTTCGGAAAGTTCGAGGAGGCGATCACCGCCGTGCACACCAAGATCGTCAAGGCCGCCGAAGAGCTCGACGCCAAGGTGGGGGTGCGCACACGCAAGATCGCCGGCAAGCTCCGCGCGATCGAGGCGATGCCCGAGGCCGCCGCACAGGCGTTGTTCGAAGGACCGTCCTCCGAGGGTGACGAAAGCCCCTGACGACGGTACCGGCACGGCACACAAGGTGCCCCGATGACGCTGCTGTTCCTCGCCTCCCTCGCGCTCGGTCAGACGAGCGAACCCGAGGCGCCCCCCGCCTTCGCCACCGACGACCCGCCTCCGCAAGCGGCGCCGCCCGCCACCACCGCGATCGCGCCGTCGTTCGGGTTCGGCGTCGACGGGGGCCTCAGGTTCCCACCGCTCGGCCCCGGCTGGGGCGTCAGCCTCGAAGGGCGTGTCCCGCTCGATGAGCGCACCACCATCGACGTGCAGAGCAACGTCGCGGGCACCATCCTCTCCGCGGCGCTCGGGGGGGGATTCTACCTCGACGGGTCCGCGATGTGGCATCGCCAGCTCGGCAGCCTCCCCCACGTGCGCACGGCGCTCGCGGTCGGCGGCACCGCTGCGCTGCAGGTCGGCGGCGGCGGCGGCATCCCCGCAGGGGGCGGCACCCTGCTGCTCACCGGCCGCATCGGCGGCGACTTTCATGGAAAGAACAACACGTACGAGACGGGCGTCTACTTCCGACCCTCGGTCGGCCCCACGATCGCGGGCGCGGGTTCCACCGTGGTCGTCGTGCCGTTCGTCGCCGCCAAGCTCGAGCTGACGTTCCAGTGGGCGTTGCCGCGCGCGGCGTCCGCCGCCAACCCATGATCCGCCCGGCCACCGCCGCCGAGGTCCGCGACTTGGAGACGTTCAACGGCTGCGGCGCGTCCGTCGCGGCATGCGTCGCCGACAAGCTCGACATCCTCGCGCGTTGGGAGGTGCTCGGATCGGTCACGCAGGACGGCGCCCACCGCCTCTACGTCGCCCACGGCGGCGGAGGCGCGGTCGCCTACATCGAGGGAGACGGCGCCACGTTTGGCTACGCCGCCTCGCCAACGCCCGCGATGCTCGCCGACGCGGCCGCGCGCCTCGGCGTCGCCTGAAGCCGCCCGCCCCGGCAGCGGTTCATGGACCGGGTCGGATCTCGAAGAACCCGACCGGGATCGGCGTCCCAGGCCGCTGGTTCTCGATGCCCATCGGGCCGAACGGATCGGCCTCAAGCTCGACCTGCACGACGGGCCGCATCGGCCATGCCCCTTCGAACGCGGCGCAGACCGGATGCTGATCGCCCGCCTCCCCGGCGCGGTAGTGCTGCGAGCACCCCCCGGACCGGTAGTACCAGACGCAGCCCGTCGCGGGGACCTCGTCCCGCACAAGGTCACGCCAGGTGTGCCCGAGGCCCCGTAGACGGCTCAGGTGCAGCGGGACGAACAACGTCGTGTCGGGCTGGCTCCGCCACGTCATCACCGTGCAGCCGCGCGGGACCTCGGCGAGGTGGGCGTCGAACACGTCGTACTCGGTCTTGAGCACCGAGATGGTCCGCGCGTGTTGCAGCCCCAACGCCGCCCCGGCGACGACGATCGCGGCGCCCAAGCGTCCACCCCGCCCCGTGGACGCCCAAGCCGCCCCCAAACCCCCGAGGACCGCGGCGAACGGTAAGGCGCGGAGCTGATACCGCGCGACCGAGAAGGCGGTTTCCAGGGGCAGCACATCGGGGACGGTCGAAGCGGCGACCACCATCGCGACGAGCGCCCACAGCCGCAGCCACCGCCCGATCCCGCCGCAGGCCACGCCGAGTGGCCAGGCTGCGATCCAGATCCAGGCCTGCATCGTGCCGTTGGTGAACAGCCACCGGTTCGCGTTCACGAGCTGTCGCGACGGCTCGTCGGTGGACAGGCGCCCCGTCCACTCCTGCGCGACCTGCGCGTGCACCAAGACGGCGTGCGGGAGCAGAAGTGCCGCCGTTGCCAACACCGCAAGGTACGGCGCGGGTGAACGCCACGGGAAACGCTCGGCAAAGGCCAGCACCAGCAGCACGGCAAACGCACCCGTGGTGATGGACTCCACGCGGAACTGGGCGGTCACGACCATCGTGGCGACGGCCATGACGAGATCGCGTCGCCGATGCCCCCGCGCGTAGCGCGCAGTCGCACCGAGCGTGAGGAGCCCGAACAAGGCGTCGGCGGGGAACGGACCGTCGGTATGCCCAAACCACACCAACAACGGCGAGGTGGCGTAGGCGAACGCCACCCATGCGGTCGCTGCGGGCGACGCGCCCAGTGCCCGCGCGAGCTGCGCCGCCGCGACGACGGCGAGGCCGTGCAGGACGGGGTTGAGCGCGAACGGAAGGTCCGGATCCGGCCCAAAGACCGACACCGCCACGCGCATGAGCAGCGGCCAGCCCAGACCGTACTTCTGGACGTCCTCGATCCCCATCGGCGGACGTTCCCCGGCGAGCAGCGCCGTCAAGGATGCGGGATCGTAGGAAAACCCGAGCCGCCAACGCATCTCGGGGGTCGCCGGAGCGAGGAACGCCGCGAGCGACCACCCCACGACACCGAGCACCCACGGCAGCTCCGATGTACGGTCGTCGCCAGCGACGCGAGGCGGGTCATCCCACAGCCGTCGCGCCGCGACGACGGCCACCGTCACCCCGCAGGCAGCGAGCACGGCGATCCCCGCCCCGAGCGCGAACATCGGCGTCGCCAGCGGCGCGCCATCCACCGAGAGCGGGTTCGGTCCCCCACACAACCCCCTCAGCGGCTGCGGTCACCCCCGCGCGACCGACGACCTCGCCACAGAATACGACGACGCCGACGCAGAAGCGACCCAAGCCGGCGTCAGAGGTTGCGCGGGTCCTTCTCGATCGTCAGCGCCTTGGTGTCGCGGAAGACGCGTCCGAGGACATCCGTCACCTCGACCTCGAAGACCACCGTGTCACCGGCGAGCTCGTCATCATCGGCGATATCGAGAATGCACAGCCGCCCGACCATCTCGTGGGTCCAACCGGCGGCGTCGGCGTCGGCGTCCGCCTCCACCGCGCGCGGGTCCAGTCCCTGTCGGTAGGCGCCCGTCAGCGTCAGATCGACATCGTCGCGCCAGGTGCGGAACGCGACGAGGGGGTTGTTCGGCGCGTCGAGACGGTCGGCGTCACCGGGGTCGAAGCCGCGCGCCCGGACCGATCCGACGACGTGGTAGCCGCCCTGCGGTCCGTGGACGACTGAGAGCACGCCCCCCTCGACCAGCGGCTCGAACGCGAGCTCCCCCGTCCCGAGGGAGACCGCGGGCTCGACGGGCTCGGGATCGGCACAACCCGCCGCAAGGAGGGCTACAAGCAGAGGCATTCGCATGCGTCCCCCCTCCGGGCGCAGCTCTCCCCCGTCCGCGCCTCGATCAGCGGGCGCCATGTCGCCGAAGCAAGGTCGAAACGCCACGTATCGTCGAGGTACGCGCTGCACTCCGAATGCATCCCGCCCGCGATCCACAGGGACCCGCCCCACGCCGTG
>JBEIFN010000118.1:0-6675 GCA_040382435.1 Alphaproteobacteria bacterium | reverse complement strand
GTGGAAGGTCGCGGTCGGCGTCGCGCCCGACGTCGCGGCGGCCGACGATGCGGCACGTTCTGCGTGGCGGCTCCGACCTGACGGGATGGGCGCCGCGGCCGTGTACAACGCCGCGATTCGGGCTTGGGACGCCGGCGATGCGGCCCGCTGCAGTTCGCTGCTCGGGCTGATCCGGGGGCGCGCTGGCGCGCTCGAGGGCGACGTCGAGAGCCTGTGGCGTGAGGCCGCTGCGCGCTGAGACCTCGCAGGCTGCGCCGCGAAGCGATACGACGGCCCGCCACGGGGGAAGCGATGGCAGTGCGCGTTCGCAAGTTGGCCAAGGACCTCCAGCGGACGCCCGCGGTGGTGGTCGGGCTCCTCCATGCGCTGGGCCATACGCGGTACCGGTCGGCCGACGACATGATCCCGCAAGCGCTCGAAGAGGCAGTTCGCCGCGGCGTGGGTCGTGGTCTGCGGCCCGTCGAGGTCGTCCTCGTCGAAGGGCCCTCCGCGCGGCCGGACGCCGCCGAGCCGCCCCGTGAGGCCGCGGCCGATGATCTGATGGCCCGCCTGGTCCCCGGCGTTGCTCGCGCCGGCCAACGCCCGCTGACGCCCACCACGTCCGCCTCGTCGCGCGCACCGTCCGACGCGAGACGCGGCCCGGAAGCCGTCTCGTCACCGGGGACGCCGGCGGCACCCGCGCGGGCTGTGGTCGGTCCTGCCGGACTCGAGGGGGAGCTGCGTCGGATCGAGACGGAACGCGCCGCGCTTGAGAGTCACGCGCGTCGCTTGGCCTCCGAGGCTGCGGTGCTCTCGGCCGAGCGCCTCGCGTTCGAGGAGGAGCGTGCCGCTTGGGCGGACCGGCTGGCCGCGCTCGATGACGAGCGGATGTCGCTGGCAACGCTCGGAGAGGCGCTGGCCGCCGAGCGTTCGGCGCTCGACGCCGAGCGCAGTGCGGTGTTGGCGATGGCCGAGCGCGCGCGCGGGCAGGGCGGTGTCGAGCTGACGACCTTGCTCTCGGAGCGCGGCCTGCGCGGCGTGGACGAGCAGGAGCGTGCGCTC
Source organism: Alphaproteobacteria bacterium (assembly GCA_040382435.1). Taxonomy (GTDB): domain Bacteria; phylum Myxococcota_A; class UBA796; order UBA796; genus JBEIFN01. The sequence continues at coordinate 5,634 of JBEIFN010000118.1, read as the reverse complement.
GGCGCGCTGGCGGCGAGCCGGACGCTGCGCGACGTGCTCCCCGCGTTGCGCGTGAGCCGTGTCGAGGACGTCCGGCGCGTGCTGGCGGAGCGGCTGGTCCTTGTGGATGCGTCAGCACCCGACGCGGGCGTGGGGGGCGTCGCGGTCGCGCCCGAGCGCGCGGAGATCCCGCCGCCTGCGATGTTGGCGCAACGGCTCGCGCAGCTCTCCGAACGGCTGCTTCTGGCAGGGATGCGCCGCGTCGTGCTCGTCGGCGGCCGCCCGGCTTGGCATCGGCTGCTGCGGGACGGGCTCGACGCCCGCGTCGAGCTGCGCACGGTGACCGCGGTCGCTCGGGATGGCGCCCAAGCGGCACTCGACGTCGAACGCGGCGACCTCGTCGTCCTCGCAGGCGTCGAAGTTTCGGCCTCGGCCCAGTCGATCTACAGTGCCTCGCGGGCGGAGGTCCTCCACCTTGGGGCTGACACGCTCGGCGACCTCCTCGCGGCTTGGGTCGCACGGCTGTAACGGCGGCTGCGTCACGCTCGATGCGGCGTGAGACGGTGGCGCTCCGCCGTCGGCGGTGTCGATTCGTCATCCGCAGCATTGCGTCTTGACGTACGCATGACGTCTCTGCAACACTGGCAGCCGGTCCGGTTCCGCGGAGGCCTGATGGTGCGCCCAGTCTCGATGCCCTTGCTGTTGACTCTCCTCGCCTTGGCGGCCTGCGCTGACGGCGTCAACCCCGACAAGGACTCTGCGGAGACCGGTGAATCGGGGGATACGCTGGATACGCCCGAGGACACGCCGAACGACACGCCTGTCGATACGCCGGTTGACACGCCGACGGACACGGCTGGGGACACGCCGACGGACACGCCGACGGACACCCCGACGGACACACCGACGGACACGCCGACGGACACGCCGACGGACACGCCCATCGACACGCCTGTGGATTCGGACACCGCTTCGGATTCTGCGGATTCCGCCGACACCGCGCTCGACAGCGGCGACACCACGGGTGGCGGTGGCTCGGGCGGCAACACGGACACCGATGGGGACGGCCTGACCGATCTGGAGGAGGCCGCGCTCGGGACCGATCCGCTGTTGGCCGATACCGATGGTGACGGCCTCTCCGACGGGTTCGAAGTTGACCTCGGCTCCTCGCCTCTGGCGGCGGATTCGGATGGTGACGGGCTGTCCGATGCCGACGAGGTTTCTGGCGGGACCTCACCGGCCGTGGCCGACACCGACGAGGATGGGCTGAGCGACGGCGACGAGGTCGCTGGTGGAACGGACCCGCTGCTCGCCGACACGGACGGCGACGGCGTGGGCGACGCGGCCGAGATTGCGGCGGGCACCGACCCCCGCCTCGCGGACACGGACGGCGACGGCTTGTCGGATGGTGACGAGCTGACGGGCGGCACGAACCCGCTGGCGGCCGATTCGGACGGCGACGGTCTGGGCGACGCCGAAGAGATCGCAGCGGGCACCGATCCGACCAACGCCGACACCGATGGCGACGGCTTGACCGACGCGGACGAGGCGGGGCGCGGCACGTCGCCGAACGATGCGGACTCCGACGACGATGGCCTGACCGACGGCGACGAGGTCACGGCGGGCACCGACCCGTTGCTGGCGGACACGGACGGGGATGGGCTGTCGGACGCTGCCGAGCAGAGCCTCGGGACCGACCCGCTGCTCGCGGACACGGACGGTGACGGTGTGGGGGACGCGCAGGAGAGCGGGAACGCGACGGACCCCCTCGACGCCGACTCCGACGACGACGGCCTGACGGATGGCGCGGAATCGGCGCTGGGGACCTCGCCGCTCGTCGCCGACACGGATGGCGACGGCTTGTCCGACGGAGACGAGATCGCGGCCGGCACCGATCCGCTCGCCTCGGACGTCGACGGGGATGGTTTGTCTGATCCTGCCGAGCTCGCTGCGGGCACGGATCCGCGCGCCGCGGACACAGACGCAGACGGCCTGTCGGATGGCGCTGAGCTGCTGCTCGGCACCGACCCGACGCTCGCCGACACCGACGCAGACGGTCTGTCGGACGGTGACGGAGAGTCGGCGGCGGGGACGCTGCCCTTGGTCGCGGACACGGACGGCGACGGTCTGCTCGACGGCGCTGAGTTGGCTGCGGGGCTGAATCCGCTCGCGGTGGACTCCGACCTCGACGGTCTCTTCGACGCGGCCGAGTCGACGTTTGGCACCGACCCGTTGGTGGCGGACACGGACGGCGATGGCCTGGCCGATGGCGCCGAGGTTTCGCAGGGCACCGATCCGGCGGCCGCCGACACGGACGGCGATGGTGTGTCGGATGGCGACGAGGCGTTGGCGAACACGGACGCGCTGCTCCCGGACACGGACGGCGACGGCCTCGATGACAGCGAGGGATCCGACTACGGGACGTCGCCGCTGCTCGCCGACACCGATGGCGACGGACGCTCCGACGGCGAGGAGGTCGCTGCGGGTACGGATCCGCTGCTGGCCGACACCGATGGTGACGGGCTGACCGACGGTTTGGAAGCCGATGTGGGTACGGATCCGCTGCTGGCCGACACAGATGGTGATGGCCTCGCGGACGGCGCTGAGTTGGGCTCCGCATCCAGCCCGCTGCTGGCGGACACCGACGGGGACGGCTTGAGCGATGCCGAGGAACTCGCGCTGGGTACGGCGCCGGAGCTCGTGGACACGGACGGCGATGGCCTTGATGACGCGGCCGAGGTCGCCGCCGGGACGGACCCGCTGCTGGCGGACACCGACGGCGACGGCCTGTCGGACGGCGCTGAGATCGGACTCGGGACGGACCCGCTCCTCGTCGACACCGACGGCGATGGCCTGTCGGATGCCGCCGAGGTGGCGGCGGGGACCGATCCCAGCACGTCGGACACGGACGGCGACGGCATCCTCGACATCGACGAGGCGACCTACGGGACGTCTCCGGTGGACGCCGACAGCGACGACGACGGTCGCAGCGACGGCGCCGAGATCGCGTCGGGGACCGATCCGCTCGACGCCGACAGCGATGATGACGGACTCTCGGACGGTCAGGAGGCGGTGCTCGCCACCGATCCCCTGGTCGCCGATACCGACGGCGACGGTCTGTCGGACGGGGCCGAGGTCGCAGCGGGGACGAGCCCCTTGCTCGCCGATACCGATGGCGACGGGTCTTCAGACGGCGCCGAGGCGTTGGCGGGCACCGACCCGCTCGACACCGACAGCGACGACGATGGCTTGCTCGACGGTGACGAAGCCACGCGCGGCACCAACCCGCTGGTGGCGGACACCGACGGTGATGGCGTGCTCGACGGCGCGGAGGTCGTCGCCGGCACCGATCCGCTCAACGCCGATTCCGACGGTGATGGGCGGTCGGACGGCGCCGAGGCCCTCGCGGGCACGAACCCGCTCGACGCAGACACCGACGACGATGGTTTGTCGGACGGCGCGGAGTTCCTGTATGGCGCTGATCCGTTCGACACCGACAGCGACGATGACAGCCTCAGCGATGGCGACGACGTGGCGGCCGGCGGTAGCCCGACCTCGGCAGACACGGACGGCGACGGCCTCGGCGACCTCGCAGAGTCGGTGCTTGGCACCGGCTTGAACGACCCTGACAGTGACGACGACGAGGTGAGTGATGCGCTCGAGGGCGACATCGGAACCGATCCGCTCGACGCCGATTCGGATGACGATGGCCTGACGGATGGCCAAGAGATCACCCTCGGCACGAACCCGCTCGCCGTGGATTCTGACGGGGACGGGGTGGCAGACGGCGCGGAGGTCGCGGCGGGGACCAACCCGACCGACATCGACTCCGATGATGACGGTCTCTCCGACGGCGCCGAGTCGTCGGCGGGGACCAACCCCCTCGATACCGACTCTGATGACGACGGGGTCCTCGACGGTGCCGAGGTGAACACCTACGGCTCCAACCCGTTGGATGCCGACACCGACGATGACGGGTTGACCGACGGTGCCGAGGTGGGCACCACGCTCACCTCGCCGACGCTTGCCGACACCGACGGTGGCTCGGTCAGCGACGGCCAGGAGGTCACCAACGGCACCAACCCGAACTTCGCTCTGGACGACGTCCCTGCGGTCTGCGGTGACGGCTCCGTCGGCTACCTTGAGGATTGCGACGATGGCAACCTGGTCGACAACGACCTCTGCCCGGCGTCGTGCGACTACATCCGCGAGGTGGAGGCCAACGACACGATCGCGACGGCGAATGGTCCGTATGTGCCGACGTTCTTGGCCAAGGGCTCGTCCACGACCAACACCGACAATGATTGGTACGCGATCACGCTGAGCGGGCGGACAGAGCTGTCGATCGAGACCGGCGATGGCCTGTGGAACGGGGCCGGTGTGGCGAGCTGCACCAACCGCGACACCTACGTGCAGGTGGCGGATGCTTCCGGTACGGTGCTCGGCTTCAACGACGACTCGGGTGTGAACCTGTGTTCGCTCCTCACGATTACGCTGGACCGCGGCACGTACTACGTCAACTCGCGGTGGTTCTCGTCGGCGGCGGCCACGAACGTCGGCGACTACACCGTCGTGGTCAAGGCGCTCGCGGTATGTGGCGACGGGGTCTTGGCCGGCGCCGAGGAGTGCGACGGCGGCGCGCTGTGCGATGACCAGTGCCAGCGCGTGCCCACGTGCGGCGATGGGTTCATTGATGCCCCCGAGACCTGCGAGGACGGCAACGTGACCGACGGCGACGGGTGCTCGTCGGCGTGTGTCCTCGAGGGTACCTACGAGGTCGAGCCGAACGGCACCGCAGCCACCGCGACGGCGCTGCCTGCGCTGCCTCGCAAGGCGTTCGGTGGCATCACGGCGGCTGACGAGGACTGGTACAGCTTCACGCTCTCCGCGCGGTCCGACGTCAAGCTCGAGACGTACAGCACGCCCGGCGTCTGTGGCGGCGACAGCCAAGTTTACGTCTACGCCGCGGATGGCACCACGCAGCTGGCGTTCGACGATGACGATGGCGTCGGTTCGTGCAGCCTTGTCCAGCAGTCGACGGACTCCGGCGTCCGCGGCATGGCGGCGGGCACGTACTACGTGCGCGTCAAGGGGTGGTCGACCTCTACGGTGATCGCTTCCTACGTGCTCGACGTCAGCCTGACCGCCGTGTGCGGTGACGGCGTCGCGGCCGGCTCGGAGGAGTGCGACGGTGGTGCGACCTGTGACGCGAGCTGCCAACGCGTCCCGGTGTGCGGCGATGGGTTCATCGACAGCCCCGAGCAGTGTGACGACGGCAACACGACGGCGGCGGACGGTTGCTCGGCGACTTGCACGCTCGAAGGGGTCGCGGCAGAGGTCGAGCCGAACGACACGGTCGCCGCGGCGCTGGCCAACGGTACGGTGTCGATCGACACGCTGTTCACGGGTGCTTGTACCATCGGCGACACCGACATCTTCGGCTTCACCACCGCCTCGAACGCCGTGGTTCTGCTCGAGACGTTCGCAGGGACGGGTTCCACGTACAGCTGCGACACGACGACGTCGTTCCTGCGCCTGATGGACAGCGCGGGCACGTCGATCGTGACCGACACGACCAACGGCCTCTCGGCCTGTTCGATGCTGACGATGCCGGTCACGGCCGGCACCTGGTACGTCCAGTCCGAAGAGAACGGC
>JBEIFN010000117.1:0-6682 GCA_040382435.1 Alphaproteobacteria bacterium | reverse complement strand
GTTGGCGCTGGTCGCGGGTCTCGCGTACGCCGCCATCCCGCAGCCTCGCCTCGAGGCGGAGCACGTGTGGTCGACGCTCGGGGACGGTGTCCGCGTCGACTGGACGGCGCTGTCGGTCGAGGTGCAGCGCACGGCCAACGATCCTCACGCCATCACCGACAGCAAGCCGTCCGAGCAGCGCGCGATCGACGAGGTGGACGCGGCCTTCCCCGACGCGCTCAACCCGCTCCCCGTGACGCCGACGCGCACCCTCGGCGAGGTTCGCGGACGGCCGATCGAAGCAGGTCAGACCGGTTGGGAGATCGCGCGCTCCTCCTACGCCGCACGTGGTCCCGTCACCGTCGCGGGACGCGCCCCGATCTTGCCGCTCGTCAGCGGGTGGTTGCGCGAGCAGGCGCATGCCGCCCCGCCGCGCACGTTTGCGCGCCCTGAACAGGGTCAGGCCGTCACGGGCGTGGTGATCGACGCGCGGGGCACGGATGCTCGCCCCGTGGTTGTCCCGCAGGTCGTGGGTCCGGCCGGTGAGATCGTCTACGACGCGTTCCTCTGGCAGGATCTCGCGTACAGCCGCGCGCCCGTGGTGTGGGTGCCGTCGGCGGCGGCACGCGAAGCGCAGGTGGCGGGTGCGAACCCTGTCTTCGTTCGGGCCGTCGGTGGGGGGCTGGGTACGGTTGACGTCGACGCCGACGGTGCAGCGGCGCTGCGGGCGCTGGTCGAGGGGACGGTGCTCGGAGACGGCGCGTTCGTGATCATCGTCGACCGCGAGCGCTGAAGGCGATGGAGGTCACCTGGCTCGGAAGGCGGCCCTACCGCGAGGTGTGGGATGCCCAGCGTGCGAGACGCGACGCGATCCTCGCCGGTCAGGCCGACGAGGCGCTGTGGCTGCTCGAACACCCGCGCGTCGTGACCCGTGGCCGGCGCGGCGGCTGGGTCGACGCCGCGGGCTTGGCTGCGGCCGGGGTGGACGTCGTCGACATCGAGCGCGGTGGACTCGCCACGGTCCATGCGCCAGGACAGGTCGTCGGCTACGTCTTTGTTGATTTGGTGCGTCGGGGCTGGGGGCCGCGGGTGCTGGTGGACCGGCTGGAGACGGCGTTGATCGACGTCGCTCGTCGCTTTGGCGTGGTCGCGGTCCGGCGTTGCGGCGCGCCAGGCGTCTGGATCGACGCCCCGCGGGGGCAGGTCAAGGTGGGGGCCATCGGCCTGTTTGTCCGGCGAGGCGTCACGATGCACGGCTTCTCGCTCAACCTCCGGTTGGCGACCGACGCCTTCGAGGGCGTCGACCCGTGTGGCTTCGAGGCGGGTGTTTCGGCAAGCCTGAGCGAGTTCTCGGCTGACGTGCCCGAGGTCGCGTCTGCCTGGCCTGTCGTCGCCGAGGCGGTCACGCGAGCGTTGCAGCTCCCGTCCCTTGACACTCCGGCTGGCCCGGTTAGATGTGGAGCGTCCGAAGGCATGTAGCTCAGTGGGAGAGCACCGCCCTGACACGGCGGGGGTCAACAGTTCAATCCTGTTCATGCCTATCCTATCGAACCTTGAAGCGGCGGCCCCTCGGGGTCGCCGCTGCTCGTTTTGGCGGGCGAGCGAAGGGACGTCGGCGATGCGGCCGGGTGTCCGTGCGCCGCGACGTTGTGTTGCACAGCATCGTGTTACGGGCGCGTGCCTGGAGGCCTCATGTCGCGTCTGCCCCTGTTTGCTGCCGTTGCGCTGTTCGCGTGTAAGCCCGCCGAGGAGGCACCTGACGTCGTCGTCGGTGAGCAGGTCTACGCGCTCGTCGACATCCCGCATCTGATGTTCACGAACTTCGATGCCGGCGATGCCACGCTGATGACCCAGCTGCTCGAAGACCTCAAGCTCGAAGTGGGCAAGGTCGACCTCTCGGTCAAGCCGAAGGACCGCGCGTTCACGATCCCTTCACTCACGGCCGACCAGCTCGGCGGTGCCGTGATGCCGGAGGGCGTGGATCCCGCGAACCAGGTCTCGACGGTCGTTCTCGGTCAGAGCACCCACACGGTGGACGCCAACGCCGCGCTCGTCATCGAGGCGAACCAAATCTGCATCGAGTCCGAGACCACCAAGTACGCCGGTCGTACGTTCCTCAGCGATGCGGCCTGCTTCCCCGGTCGCGGGTGCGATGTGCTCCGGACGAGCCAGGAGGTTCGCAAGGAGAACCTGCTCGCCAAGGCTTGGTACGACCAGTTCAAGGACTTCCGCTGGTTCGCGATGGCCGACGGCACACCCGCGCTCGTCGCCCGCAGCTGGGTTCCCAAGGTCTACCTCGGCGACGGCGGCAACACGTCGTTCGACCAGAGCTTCACCCTCGAGGCGTGGATCCCCAACGGCGACACCACGCTGCGCGCGTACGCGATGTGGGCGGAGATCAACATTGGGCTTCCGCCCGACGTGATGCAGAACATCATCCTCGACGGCCTTGGGGAGTCGATGGAGTTCGCGGATCAGTTCATCGACGATCCGACGGCGGCTTGGTGTCCGAACGATCGGAACCGGGCCTACGACCGGCCGGCCGACGGTGGCGGCGACACGGCGACCGACACGGCCGCCGACACCGGCGCCAGCACGCCTTGATCGTGCGCATCTTGCGCGTTGCAGGCGTTGACCGCAGCGCCTGCAACGCATAAGGACCGCGGGTCGAGGGTGTTCGATGTACGAGTTCGACACGGAGTGGGTCGAGAAGTTGGCGGCGCTCCGTGCGCGCGGCATCGCCCCGTACCCCAACGGTATGGCGCCGACGCACACGTCCACGGAGCTGCACGTCCGGTGGGCGGAGATTGCCGACCCCTCGACGGACGAAGGCGCCGCCGGCGTGGCCGTGGCCGGGCGGGTGATGTTCCGCAACCACATGGGCAAGGCCGTGTTTCTCCGCGTCCAAGACCGCGGTGAGGCCGTCGAGGTCGGCGTCGACGAGCAAGGCGCGCCGATCCTCAAGGGCGGCATCATTCAGGTCTACGTGCGCCGCGAGGAGGTCGGAGACGCCACGTTCGACGTGGTCAAGGGCCTCGACATCGGCGATCATCTCTGGGCGCGCGGCAAGGTGATGCGCACGCGCACCGGCGAGCTGTCGTTGCAGGCGTCCGAGGCGTGTCTTGCGGGCAAGATCCTCACGCCGTTCCCCGACCGGTACCACGCGCTCACCGACCCCGAGCTGCGGTCGCGGCAGCGCTATGTCGACCTGTTCCTCAACGATGAGACGCGCGCAACCTTCAGGCTTCGAAGCCGTGTTCTTCGCTACCTGCGCGACTACTTCGAGGCGCGGGCGTACCTCGAAGTCGAGACGCCGATGATGCATGTGATCCCGGGGGGCGCCACCGCGCGGCCCTTCGTGACGCACCACAACGCCCTCGACATGCCGTTGTATCTGCGCATTGCGCCCGAGCTGTTCCTCAAGCGGCTGCTCGTCGGCGGCCTGGAACGGGTGTTCGAGATCAACCGCAACTTCCGCAACGAAGGCATCAGCGTCCGCCACAACCCTGAGTTCACCATGCTCGAGTTCTACGAGGCTTGGGCGACGATGGAGGACTTCGTCGCGCTCACCGAGGACATGATCGCGGGGTTGGTGACGCACTTGCACGGGACGACCGTCATCCCGTGGGGCGACCGCCACCTCGACTTCAGCCGTCCTTGGCGGCGCGCCGACATGGACGCGCTCGTGGCCGAGGCGACGGGGCTGTCGGCCGAGGCGATGGCGGACGCCGGCGCGCTGCGCGCCTGGTGGCTCGCGCGCCACCCATCGGCCGACGTCGCCAAGCTGCCCACGACGGTCGCGCGCTGGTGGGAGTTCTTGTTCGGCGAGCTCGTCGAGCCCAACCTGATCAACCCGACCTTCGTGACCGGGTTTCCCGCCGAGATCTCGCCGTTGGCGCGTCGACGCGACGACGACCCCACGCGCTGCGACCGCTTCGAGCTGTTCTGCAACGGATGGGAGATCGCCAACGCCTTCTCCGAGCTCAACGACCCCGTCGATCAGGCCGAGCGGTTCGCGTCGCAGGTCGCGGCACGCACGGGCGGCGACGATGAAGCCATGCACTTCGATGCGGACTACATCCGCGCGCTCACGTACGGCATGCCGCCAGCAGCGGGCGAGGGGATCGGCATCGATCGGCTCGTGATGCTGCTCGCGAACCGCCCGAGTATTCGTGAGGTCATCCTGTTCCCCACGTTGCGGCTCGAACACGCGTGAGCGACGCGACCCCACCCAAGCCGCGCGTCGCCTTCGACGACCTTCCGCCCATCGTGGACGGGTCGTCGTGGGGCGCGGCGTGGTGGCTCGCGCTTCGCCACCTCCGGTCGGGCAACGAGCGGTTCCTCGGCGTGGTCAGCGCGATCTCGGTCGTCGGGACCTTGGTCGGCGTCGCGCTGCTCATCGCTGTCCTCGGCGTCATGACGGGGTTCGAAGGGGATCTGCGCCAGAAGATCCTCGGCGCGAACGCCCATGTCGTCGTGATGAAGTACGGGCCCGAGGGCATGGTCGCCGACGCGGCCCTGCTCGACCGCCTCTCGGACTTCGACGGGGTCCAGACGGTGATGCCGTTCACCTACGCCGAGGTGATCCTGCGGAGCCGTCGCGGCACGACGGGAGCCATCCTCAAGGGCGTCGACCCGACGATCACCGCGCGCGTCCCCGAGGTCGCGGGGACGGTCTCGATGGGCCTTTCGGGGTCGATCGTCGACGAGGCAGGCGTCGTCGCCGCGTGGGATGCGCTCGCGCGACCGGTGCCGGCGATGGGGGCGGACGCCGAGCCGCTACCGGGGATCATCCTCGGAAATGAGCTGGCCGAACAACTTGCCGTGCTCCCGGGCGACGACGTTCAGGTCGTCGATCCGATCGGCGACGGCGTCGGGATGCTGGGCGCGCCCGTCCCTCGGTTCCGTATGTTCCGCGTCCTCGCGGTCTTTCACTCCGGGATGTACGAGTACGACACCAAATGGTCGTACGTGCCGATCGCCGAGGCACAGTCGTTCTTTTCGATGGGTGACCGGGTGGTCGCCGTCGAGGTCCGGGTCAAGGACGTCGATCACGCTGCCGCCACCTCTCGGCAGATGCAGGACGCGCTCGGCTATCCGTACTTCGCGCGTCATTGGATGGAGCTGAACGAGGCGTTGTTCCGCGCCTTGGCGCTCGAAAAGATCGTGATGAGCCTGATCCTCGGCATGATCGTCGTCGTGGCTGGCCTGTTGATCGTCTCGAACCTCTACACGCTGGTGCTGAGCCGTCGCCGGGAGATCGCGATCCTCAAGGCGATGGGTGCGTCGGATGTGCTGGTTCGACGAGTGTTCCTGCTCGTCGGCACCGTCATCGGGACGCTGGGCGTGGTCGGCGGCGTTGCATTGGGCTTGGCGATCTCGCTCGGCCTCGATGCGTACGAGTTCCCGCTCGAGACCGATGTCTACTTCGTCAGCAGCGTGCCGGTCATCGTTCAGCCGCGCGACGTCGTGGTCGTGGCGGTCTGTGCGCTCGCGATCGCGTTTGCGAGCGCGGTGTACCCGGCCCACCGTGCGGCCGCCGTCGACCCGGTCGACGGCCTACGGTCGGAGTGACGATGGCAGGGGTCCACCTCCAAACCCGCGGTCTGACACGACGCTTTCAACGCGGCGGCGTCGTCATCCCCGTCCTCGATGCGCTCGATGTCGAGCTCGCATCGGGCAGCACGACGGCCGTGGTGGGGCCGTCCGGCTCGGGCAAGTCCACCTTCCTGCACCTGGTCGGGTTGTTGGGACGTCCGGACGCAGGCACGGTGTGCTTCGACGGCGCCGACGTCGCGGGCCTGCAAGCCGGGGCGCGGGATTCCTTGCGCAACCACCGTGTCGGCTTTGTGTTCCAGGCCCATCACCTCCTCGCCGAGCTCTCGGCGATCGAGAACGTGATGATCCCGGTTCGCCTCGCGGGCGGCGCCACCCGCGTCGCGCGGGCGCGTGCAGAGGTGTTGCTCGACGCCGTGGGGCTCTCCCATCGGCTGCACCACCGACCCGGCGAGCTCAGCGGCGGCGAGCAGCAGCGCGTCGCGATCGCGCGTGCGCTGGTTATGGGGCCTGGGCTGCTCCTCGCCGATGAGCCTACCGGAAACCTCGACCCTGCCACCTCTGCCGAGGTCTTCGACCTGCTCATGGAACTCCGCCGCCAGCTCGGCAGCACGCTCGTGGTCGTCACCCACGATCTGGCGCTCGCTGCTCGCTTCGACCGCCGCCTCACGCTCGAGGCGGGCCGGTTCGTGGAGACCCCATGAACAGGCGGTGGATGCCCCTCTTTGCGTGGGCGCTCGCGGGCTTGCTCGATCGTGCCGCCGTGGCGCAAGACGCGCAGCCGCACGCTTCGGGCACCGTCGCACGCGTGATCGTGCGAGGCACGCGCTACATTGAAGAGACCGCCGTCCTCGCCAATGTCTCGCTCCGCGCCGGTGACGCCATCACTCCGGATCGGGTGCGGCGCGACATCGCGGCCATCTACCGCACCGGCTTCTTCGAGGATGTCCGCGTCTGGGTCGATCGCGAGGCCGACGGACGCCAGCGGCTGGTCTACGAGGTCGTCGAGAAGCCGTCGGTGGCTGACGTCCGGATCGAGGGCAACAAGAAGGTCGATGAGGATGACCTCAACGAGCTGATCGATTTTCGCGACTTTGGCGTCGTCAACGACGCGGAGATCGCGTCCACGGTCCAGAAGATCCGCGCG
>JBEIFN010000116.1:0-6740 GCA_040382435.1 Alphaproteobacteria bacterium | reverse complement strand
GGGCGGCAAGGGTGTAAATAGGTGGGGGCCGCCATCGTGGTGCGTTGATGGGGGCCACCGCCGTCACGGATCTTGCGTCCCTCAGGAACCGACCACCGGGTGCGCGCCGATGTCGATGCGCGAACCATCGGGATCGTTCTCGGACGGATCGCCGCCATCGATCATCGGCGAACCGGAGCGCGGACCGTGCTGTCCACCCGCGGCGTCGAGGAACAGCGGATCCACCTGCAGGTAGCCCGCGGCCGCGAAGCCGTTCCAGTCGACGATCGAGTGCTCGACCACGCCTGGCAGGAGGTGCGACACGTTGGTGCCCAGCGCGTTGAGCGTGCCATCGCCCCAGATCACCGAGTTGTGGATCCACGCGTTGTTGGAGTTCATGAAGTACAGCTGCAAGCCGCTGTTCGTCGCGATCGTCGTGCTGCCGAAGTCGAGCACGCCGCCGTCGATGTACATGCCGCCCGCGCCGTTCTGCGCCGTGTTGTTGGTCACCTTGGCGCCGCGGAAGCTCATCACCACCGAGTTCTCGGCGTGGATGCCGCCGCCCGTCTGGCTCGACGAGTTGTGCATCACGCGCACGTTGACGAAGTTGGTCGAGCCGCCATTGAGGAACAAGCCGCCGCCGAATTGCCCGGCCTGGTTGTGGTCCAGCGCCGTGTTGTCGACCACCAAGGTCGCCGTGTTCATGGCGTGCACGCCTCCGCCCTTGTTGCCGGCGATGTTGTTGCGCACCCACGACAGTTCCAGGTCGGCGCGGCCGCCGTTGATGTACAAGCCGCCGCCATCCTGCAACGCGGTGTTGCCGTCGATGGTCGCATCCTGGAAGGCGACCTTCGAGCTGTTGCGCACGTGCACGCCGGCGCCGTTCTGGGCCAGATTCTGGCCGATGTAGCAGGCGTCAATCACCACGTCGGAGCTGTCGGTGACCAGCACCCCGCCCGCGACGGCGTTCTGGCCGCCGCCGTTGACGATGCGCAGGCCCACCAAGCGCGTGCCGCGGGTATGGCGCCCCGAGACCGTGATGGCCGGACCGTTCATGCCGCCGTCGATGGTGGCGCCGGCGTACGAACGCAGGATCACGTTCTTCTTCTGGATGTGGACGTTCTCCCGGTACGTGCCCCAGCCCACTTCGATCAAGGCTCCGTCGTCCGCGCACGCCAACGCCTCGGCGATGGTGTCGTACGGATTGGCGTAGCTGCCGTTCTCGAAGTTGGGGTTGGCCGTGTTCTGGTCGACATAGACCACCTTCACCATGTGCGTCGAGTCTTGCACCGAGTAGTGCACATCCTCGACGGGCAGGCCGTTGTAGCGCGGGTCGGACGAGCTCGTGGCCGAAGTGATGACCGAAGCGACCGCCAAGCCGTCGTGGACGTCGTCTTGGAGACCGTTGACGCGGATCTCTTGCGGGTGGAACCAATCCTGCGTCGTGAAGACCAGCTGCGACGGTTCGACGCTCATCTGGTTCGGCGACGAGCTGGACAAGTCGATCACCACATCCGCCGTCGGGCGGGTGCTGAGCGACACGCGCACGTGGCGGTTGCTGTCGAAGGGCAGCGCGTACTGACCGCAGCCTTCGTGGCCCGCTTCGTAGATCGTGTTGCCGCAGTGCACCAGCACTTCGACGCCGCCTTCGATGCGATCCTGGAACTCCGGCAAGGTCGTGGATCCGCCGGCCGCGCCCGTGGCCGGGATCTCGGTGATGCGGGCCATCGCTTCGCCCTGGCCGTTGTCGACCAGCACCATCTCGTTGCCGAGATAGCCGTCCTTGAGGGGCAGCGACGGATGGCTGAACACGCCCGAGGCGTTGGCCACGCGCGGGTCCGTCAGGGCCTCGCGCAGGAACGCCGCCAAAGCGGCCTGCTTCTCAGGGCTATTCCTGAGGGTGCCCACGCCTTCGACGTCGGCGTCGAGATCAGCCTCGTTGGCCTCGGCGAAGTCGGCGCCGCGAGCGTAGAACTGGATCACTTGCTCGAGCGTCGAGGCGCCGCCGTGGTGGAAGTACGGGCCCGTGAGCGCGATGTTGCGCAGCGAGGGCGTCTTGAACGTGCCGTTCACCTGCAGCCTGTCGCCGGGTCCGATGGGCGGATTCGGCATCAGGTGCGCCACGGTGGGATCGCCGCTCTTGAGGCGTTCGACGATCGAGGTCGGTCCGACGGCGCCATGCGTGCCGTTGCCCAGGTCCTCGAAGGTCGGGCGCGCGCCGAGGTTGTAGAAGCCGCGGTCGTACACACCGACCGATTGCGGCGAACCCATCGTCAGGAGCGCTACGACGACTCCATCGAGCCGTACTTCATAGTCGCCTGCCGGGAGGCTGGGATCGGGACCCCATTGCATGCCGATCTCGAGCGTGACGTTGCACAAGCCGCTGGGCAGGGGCACTTCGTTCACCTCGACCTCGACGGTGGCCGCGAACAAGGGCTCGAGTCCCGAGCCAGCGGGGGGCACCGGTGCCACGGGACCGGCTGCCAACTCGATCTCTTGTTCGAAGATCTCGCAGGCACCCGCTGTGCCCGGCACGTCGCCGCGTGCGACCAGATCGCCTTGCAAAGTGCGGATCTCGATGCGCTTGCCGCGCGGATCGGCGGCGAGAATCGTCTGCGTCGGATCGGGGAAGGTCGTCAAGACGACCTCGCCCTCGGCCAACGAGTCGGTCACCGCCATGCGTTCGGTCCAACCGTCCTTCGCGTACTGCGACCAGGTCGCACCGGCGAACTCGGGCGCCGTGTGGCACGCGTTGCAGGCCGCGCCGCCGCCCATGTAGATGTTCAAGCCTTCCTTCTGCTGGTCGGTCAGCGCGTTCTGGTCGCCGGCCGCGTAGCGGTCCCACGGCGTCTGGTCGCTCACCAGGGTCGACTCGTAGCACATGATCGCGAGGCCCCAGAACAACGAGAAGTTGTTCTCGATCTGCGTGTAGCCGCCGAAGCGGCCCTTGCCCGTGTGCCACTGGTCGTGGAAGGCGGCACGCACCATGTCGGCGTAGGTCAAGGACGCCTGCAGGCCGCGATTGGGGAAGTCGGACAGCGCGCCCAAGTGGAAGTCGGTCGAGTCGACGACCTGGTCCTTCAGTGGTTGCATCGGGAGCATCTTGCGCCCGAGGTCCATGAAGGCCTTGCCGGAGTAGCTCATCTCGACGTCCGACAGGGCCGGGCCGACCGCCTGGCTGGCGAGCGACGCGGGCTGGATGGCGACCGAGACCGGCTGGACGCTGCCATCGGCCATGCGCTTCAGCACGCGCGCCGCGGTGTCGCGCGCGCCGAGGTGGTTGACGCCGTTGAACACGCTGTCGGCGCGACCGTCCCAGAACGTGCGCACGTGGAAGATGGCGTTGTAGGTCGAGGGCGCGTTGCGTCCCGTGACTCGACCGACATTCACGCCATGCATGGCGAAGGGGATGTCGTTGGCGACGACGACGCCTTGCTCCTGCGCGACGCCGGGCGTGACGCCGGTGAAGGTGCGTCCCTGGATGCCCGACGACCCGTACCTGTCGTTGCTGTCGCGCACCACCTCGGAGTCGTGGTCATTGGGGTCGGAGCGCTGCGTGAAGGGGAAGTCGCGACCCTTGACCGTGTAGTTGACGCCTCCGCCACCCGAGCCCAGCAAGCCGAAGGTGTTGTCGAAGCCGGGGTGGAGCTGCGACATCGTCCGGTTGTCGGCGCCGGCGTTCCAGTGGCACGAAGCGCAAGCTGTCGCTCCGTCGGAACCGGCCTGGATGTCCCAGAAGAGCGCCTTGCCGAGACGCACCGCGGCGTCGAAGTCGCGCACGTACTCGGTCATCAGGTTCGCCGGCAGGGGAATGGGCAGGCTGGAGAGCGGCGGCGCGGGCGTCGCGTCCTCGAGGCCGCCGCCGACTTCGCCATTGATGCCCGTGTTGCGCTTGGCGTTGCCGCCTTGCGCGTCGGCGTCGGGTAGCAAGAAGGCCGAAGCGGCCACGATGCCCAGGATCGTCGGGACGAAGCGGCTCGACGCGGGGGTGATGGATCGGGATTGCATTGTGGGGAGGGACGAGTGGGAGACGAGAGCGTTCCGCGGGCTGCGGATCGCCTGGCGCGTGCCGCGGGGAGCGGCGGGCGCCGGACGGGATGGGAACGGACTCCCGCCGAGCGGGAATTCCACTCGAAAGCTACTGCCGGCTTTGGCTGCCCGAGCGCGCGAAACAAGCCTCGAAATGCCAGCGAAATTGCTTCCAAGTCGAAGCTGGAAGTCGCTTCGAAGTCGTCGTCCAAGATCGGGACGTGCAAGAAAACTTGACAGCGCCGAGCACCGGAACAAGCGTGGTGGATCCGACCACGAACAGGCTCGCGCAGGACACGCGAACGCGTGGCGCGCAGGGATGCGACTCCGGGGAGGCGCGCATCGCCGATCGGCTGGTCGCCGATGGCGGAAGGTGGTCGCGGGCGCGTGCGACGCGCTGCGCGCTCAAGGCTGGATCACGAAGCGCAAGCCGTCCGACAACGAGATGTTGTTCGGCAGCGGCAAGCCGTTGTCGCGGCCGTACCACTGGGCGTGCACGACGGTGCCGGGGAACAGCAGCGCGGGTGCTGGTTGCGGCCCCACTTGGCCCGCGAGGAAGGCGTTGAAGTCGAGCCGCAGCAGTCCGCTGCAGTCGTTCTGCGAGGCGGGGTTGCCGCCGGACATCATCGTCGGGCCGCGGTAGATCGTCGACTTGACGCACAACGTGCCCCCGAAGAACGGGCGCGCATCCGCGCCGGCGACCGAATAGACGAGTCGCCCGAGCTTCTGGTTGCGCCAGGCTTGGCCTTCGATCACGAAGCCGGAACCGGCCGAGAGGCTCGGCGTGCCGCTCCAAGCCATGCGCGGCACGCAACCGGCCGAGCTCAGCTTGCCTTCGCAATAGGTGGTGGTCTGCTGGCCGAGGTCGGCCATCCAGTCGATGCGGAACACGTCCGAGCAGCCGTTGGTGTCGTCCGGCACGAGGTTGCCCGCGTCCGACTCGTAGACCACCCAGCGGCCCGATGCGCCGATGCGCGGCGCGCGGGCGTGGTTGCCGCTCTCGGTCATGTGGCGGCCGCGGCTGACGCGCGAGACGGCGTCGGTCTGCATGTCGCGCACGAACACATCCGCGAAGTTGTTCGTGTCGCCGGGCACGAGGTTCCACGACTCCGAGACGAAGCTCACGTGGCGACCGTCGGCCGACCAGCACGGCTCCCACGAGCGCATCTGGCCCTCGGCGCCGGTGGCCGAGACCGAGATGCGGCGCGTGATCTGGAACTGCAGATCGCGCACGTAGATGTCCGTCTGGTGGTTGTTGTCGGTCGAGATGAACGTGCTGGCGTTGCTCTCGAAGGCGACATGGCGGCCGTCGGGCGACAAGGTCGGGCGAGTCGACGGGCCGTTGCCTTCCGTGACGGTGCCGCCGAGGCTGGCGCGCCACAGTTGGTTGCCGGCGAGGTCGCGCACGAACACGTCCGCGTGGTTGTTCGTGTCCCAGAACACCATGTTGGTGGCTTCGGTGTCGAAGGCCACGCGTCGGCCGTCGGCCGAGACCGCCGGGTTCCTGCAGTCGCGGTTGGCGTTCTGCGCCAGGTGCGTCAGGCTGCACAGGCGCACGGCGCCCGTGGCGCGCGTCCAGGCGTAGATGTCGAGCGAGCTGTTGGAGTCCGCCGGATCCAGGTTGGTGGCGCGGCTCTCGTAGACGACCACGGAGCCGTCGGCGCTGATGCGCGCGTTGGCGCTGTCGCCATTGGCCTGGCCGCCGTCGCCGCGCACGCTGACGCGTTGGAGCGCGTCCGAGGCGCGATCCCACAGGAAGATGTCCTGCGCGTTGTTGCCGTCGCCGGGCACCAGGTTCGTGGCCTGCGACTCGAAGACGACATACCGCCCGTCGGCGGAGATCGAGGGACGACGCGAGTCGCCGTTGGCGGCTCCCGTGGGCGTGGGCGCGGAGATGCGCCGCGTGTCCCCGAGCACGAAGTCGCGCACGAAGATGTCGCTCTGCGGTTGGAGGTCCCACGCGTCGAGGTTGGTCGCCGTGCTCTCGTAGACGGCGTAGCGGCCATCGCCGGAGATGTCCCCGGCGCGCGAGGACGAGTTGCCTTGCGTCTCGACGGGGTTGACGCTGGCGCGTTCGTTGAAGACGACGAACGCACCGCTCGATTGCGCGACCCCCAGGCCGCACACGAGCTGCACCATCAACAAGCACGCCAGCACCAAGGACGGGGGTCCTCGGTGCCTCGCCCCCCCGGCGGGGTCGTGCGCGGCTCTCGATTTGGTCGGTCGCCGCCGGTGTCTGGGTCTGTCGTGCATGGAAAGCGTCGGCGGAGAGCCTCCCGAGGTCGTCACCTCGGAGGGATCTCCGCCTGAAAGCTACCCCGGTGTCCGCCGCCGGGCGTCGGCGCCGGGAGATTCCCGGCGAGTCCGGGGGGTGGAAATTCCTTCCACCCCGCCCCGGTCCTCAGCGCCGCTTGGCGCTGCTGCGCACCACGCGCTCGGGCAGGAGGCCCGAGTAGATCGCGTCGGCGCGCTCGTAGTCGCCTAGTTCGTGCAGCGTGTCCGCCAGTTGCAGGCGGATCTGCTTGTCCTGGGGCGCCAGAGGCAGCGCGGCCTCGAGTTGGAGCGCGGCGCCGCGCGAGTCGCCCACGCGACGCAGCGCGCCGGCGAGCTTCACGAGGAACTGCGGGTCGTTGGCCCCCGCTTCCTTGGCGCGCGCGGCGAGCGAGCGCACGGTGTGGGCGTGGCGGGCAGGCAGCAGGTCGGACCCGTTGGCCGAGTCGAGGAAGCCCTCG
>JBEIFN010000115.1:0-6766 GCA_040382435.1 Alphaproteobacteria bacterium | reverse complement strand
GAACCCAGCGCAGCTCTCCACGTTGTCGGCATCGAGGCCCCCTCGACGAAATACCTCGCCGTCATCGCAGCACCAAGGCGTCCGCCCGGCCCAGGGTCGCGGCGACGCCGTCCTCGAACGCCCGCGTGGGCGCGACGCGCCGAGAGGGTACCTCGAACGTCGCGAGGAACCGCCCGGCTGCGCGCACGTGGACCGTGAGGCTGCAGTCCCCTCGCTCCGCCTCAAACAGCGCGCGCAGCTTGGTCAGCCGCTCCTGCGACAGCTCGTCGATGCGAAGGTGCAAGGCCGCGGACCGATAGGTGCGCGCCCGGACCTCCTCGAGCGGCTCCGCCCCGGCGGCGCGGAGCTTGACGCCGTCCTCGGTCGCCTCGATCTCGGCGTGCAACAGCACCGGGCCATCGCCGGAGACGGCCGCGGCCGACCGCGCCCAGGCGTCCGAGAAGAACACCGCCTCGATCGAGGCCGTCCCGTCGTCCAGCTGAACGAACGCCATCTTGTCGCCGCGCTTCGTCTTGACCACCCGCACGTCGGTCGGGACCGCGAGCACGCGGACCTCCTGGCCGCCCGGCAGGTCGCGCAGCGCCGCGAGCCGGCCAAAACCGAAGCGGTCCTGGTCACCGCGGTAGGCGTCCATCGGGTTGGCGGTGAGGTACAGACCGAGGACCTCACGCTCGTCGGCGAGGCGCTTGGCCAGCGACGCCTCCGGAACGCTCGGCCAAGCGAACGCCCGATGCGAGGACGGCTTGTTCGACACGACGGCACCGAACAGGGAGCCCTGCCCCGCCTCGCGGTCGCGACGCCGACGTCCGGCCTCCTCGGCCGCAGCATCGAGGCCCGCGAGGATCACGGTGCGGTTTTGCGAGATCGCGTCGAACGCGCCCGCCTTCGTGAGGCTCTCGAGCACACGCTTGTTCAGCGCGCGGGGGTCGACGCGTTCGAGCAGGTCGAGCACATCCCGGAACGGCCCCTTCGAGGCGCGCTCCGCCAGGATCGCCTCGATCGAGCCGTCGCCGACGTTCTTGACCGCCGCGAGCCCGAACCGGATGACCTTAACGCCATCCTCCGTCGACACAGCAAACGCCCGCTGCGACCGGTTGATGTCGACGGGCAGCACCGCGAGGCCGAACCGACGGCAGTCCTGCAGATACATCAACACCTTGTCGGTGTTGGACGCTTCGATCGTCATCAAGGCGGCCATGTACTCGGGCCGGTGGTGCGCCTTGAGGTAGGCCGTCTGGTAGCTGACGAAGCCATACGCAGCGGAGTGCGACTTGTTGAACCCGTACTCCGCGAACTTTGCGAGCAGGTCGAAGATGTCGGCGGCGAGCGTGCCGTCGACCTCGTTGGCGATCGCGCCGCTGACAAAGCGGTCCTTCTGCTTGGCCATCTCGGCCGCGTCCTTCTTGCCCATCGCGCGGCGCAGAAGGTCGGCCTCCCCGAGGCTGTAGCCCGAGAGCGTGCGGGCGATCTGCATGACCTGTTCTTGGTAGACGACCGTCCCGTAGGTGTTCGACAGGATCGGTTCGAGCCAGGGATGCGGGTACGACACTTCGGCGCGGCCGTGCTTGCGGTCGACGAATTGGTCGACCATGCCCGACGACAGCGGCCCGGGTCGGTACAACGCCACCAAGGCGACGAGGTCGTCGAGACACGTGGGACGCAGCCGCGTGAGCAGCTCGCGCATGCCGCTGCTCTCCAGCTGAAAAATGCCGAGCGCATCACCGTCTTGAAGCAACCGGAACGTCGCGGCGTCGTCGGTGGGGATCAGCCCGATGTCGACGTCGATGCCGTCGTTGCGTCGGACCATCTCCACGGCGTCGCGGATCTGGTCGAGCGTCTTGAGCCCGAGGAAGTCGAACTTGATCAAGCCGACCGATTCGGCCGACTTCATGTCGTACTGAACGACAGGGCCGCCGTCGGGGCCGTCACGGTACAGCGGCGCGTACCGAACGAGGGGCTGGTCGGCGATCACCACGCCCGCGGCGTGCACGCCCGTCTGGCGCGTGAGGTCCTCGACGCCCAGCGCCAGCTCGAGGACGCGCTGCACGCGAGGGTCGCCGCGCTGCATGCGCTGGAGGAGCTCGCTCTCGGCGATCGCGTCCTTGAGCCGTGTCCCCGGCTTTTCAGGGATGAGCTTGGCCATTCGGTCCGCGTCGTTGAACGACAGATCGAGCACCCGTGCGATGTCTCGGACCGCCGCCTTGGCCTTGAGCGAGCCGTAGGTGATGATCTGACTCACGAACTCGGCGCCGTACTTTTCGCGCACGTGCGCGATCGACTCCTCGCGGCGATCCTGGCAGAAATCGACGTCGATGTCGGGCATCGAGACGCGCTCGGGGTTGAGGAACCGCTCGAACAGCAGGTCGAAGCGGATCGGGTCGATGTCGGTGATGCCCATCGCCCAGGCCACCAAGCTGCCCGCCGCGGAACCGCGCCCCGGCCCCACGGGAATGCCAGCGTCCTTGGACCAGTTGATGAACTCCGCGACGATCAACAAGTAGGCAGGGAAGCCCATCTTGATGATCATCGCGAGCTCGTATTCGAGCCGCTCGGCGTAGGCGTCGTGGCGATCGGCGTCGACGTGGCGGAAGCGAACCTTCAGGCCCTCGACCGCGTACCACCGGAAGAAGCCGTTGAGGTTGCCGGCGCCGACCGGCCGGTCCGGCACGACGAACGACGCATCCGAAGGATCCGGCAACCCGTACGACCGGGGCGGCGGGAAGGCGCGATAGAAGTAGGCCCAGTTCGCGTCGGTGTCGGCCTCAGCCTCAGCGTCGGGCGGCGTCGTCGCCGGGAAGTGGTACGTCTTGAAGTCGTAGACGAAGCGACACCGTTCGGCGATCGCGACGGTACGTTCGATCGCCTCGAGATCGTCAGGGAACACTTGACGGATCTCATCCTCGGACTTCAGGTAGGCCTGATCGGTCGGGATCGCGGGCCGATCCGGATCGGACAACGAGGCCCCCGCGGCGATCGCGTGCAGGGCGTCGAGCAGCGGCGCGTCCGCGGGCTTGGCGTAGTGAACCGCGTTGGTGACCACCGTGGGCAAGCCGAGATCAGCCGCCAACCGCCTCGCAGCCACATTGACCCCGTCCTGCCCGTCGAGGCCGTGATCCACGAGCTCGACGAACAGCTGGTCGGGGCCGAGGACCTGCTGCAGCGACGCGAGCCAGGCCCTCCCCTGATCAGGACGGCCGCGGCGCATCGGTCGGCCGAATGCCCCCTTGAGGCCGCCGGTCAGAAAGATCAGCCCGTCGCGGTGCGCCCCAAGCTCGGCGAGTGAGACCGTGGGCTTGTAGCGCATCCCATGGAAGATCCCGGCGGTGAGCAAGGCGGCGAGGTTGCGGTAGCCGACGTCGTCCTCGACGAGTGCGACGACCTGAAAGCCGCCGCCGACGCGCTCCGGATCGTCCCCCTCGACCGTTCGGACGTGAAGCTCTGCACCGAGGATGGCGTGGATGCCGGCGTCCTTGCAGGCCTTGGCAAACGCCACGCCCCCGTACAACGCCCCCGTGTCGGTGATCGCCGCCGCCGTCTGACCGAGCGCAGACACAGCCGAAGCAAGCTTCTTCGGCGTCATGGTGCCGTCGAGCATGCTGTACTGGCTGTGGACGTGGAGGTGGACGAAGGCCATGGCGAACGCTAACGCGCCCGCGTGGCCGATCGCGAGGACCCCATGCAGCTCGTCCCTACCCGCCTTGACATCGTCGACGACGTCGTCCACTGGATCGTCGAAGACGAAGGAGAGACCCTCGATCTCGAGTTCCTCGACGGCGTCGAGCTCGGCGGCGTCGCCTACTTCGTGCTGCGGCCTTGGTCACAGGCCGACCGTCCCGACGACGATGAGGGCGAGGACGACATCTACGTGTTCAGCACCCACACGATCGAAGGCGAGGAAGGCCGCATCACGTTCGGCACCGTCGACGAAGCCACGATCGACGCCGTGCTCGACATCGCGTTCCCCGCGGAGGCTTGAGGCCACGACGTGTGGTAGGCTCACGGCCGGTGGAGTCCCCATGCGCACCCTGACCCTCGTCCTTGGGCTGTTCGTCAGCATGGCGCTGGCCGCCGATCCGGCCTGGACGCCGTACAGCACCAAGGACGGTGTTCAGTCCGCCTACCGCGCGATCCCTGGCACGGGCGTGTTCGCGATGCGCGGCCAAGTCGACACGGATCTTCCGATGGGAAAGGTCCTCGGCTACTTTTTGGACGACGCCCGCTCCGAGGAGTGGGTCGACATGATGGTGGCGTTCGACAAGTTCGGGATCGCGCCGAACGTACAGGTCGAACGCCAAGTCTACGACATGCCCTGGCCGGTGAGCGACCGTGAGTTCGTGTTGCGCCGGACGGTGAGCGTCGACCCTGCGCGCGGGGAGGTCTCGGTCGTCTACAAGTCGGTCGACGACGGTCGATTCCCGGCCCGCGAAGGGTTCGTCCGCGGCATCGATCACGGTTCAACGTGGTCCTTCCAGCGTCTGAACAATGGCGGCAGCCGCATCACCATCGAAGTGGCGATCGACCCCATGGGCGGGCTGCCCGACTGGCTGGTCAACAGCATCCAGCGTGCTTGGCCGCACGACACGCTCGTCAGCTTGCTCTCGCACGCGCGGGCGACGCATGTCGCCCCGTGGGGACCGGTGGCCGACTGGTAGGTCAGCCCGCGCAGTCCTCGCCGGGGTTGGCGACGATGGCCCCCATCATCCGTTCGTCATGACGGACCCACCGGTCGATCAGCGCGTCGTCGACGCCTCGCTCGCGCAGCACCGTGCGCAGGATCGCGAGGCGCCGACGAAAGTGCCCGGCGTGGATCCCGAGCGGCTTGTGGGCCGTGCCGAGCGGACGACCCGTGTACACAACGTCGGCCCCCCAGAGCAGGAGCGCGTGCTCGGACTCGTGCTGCACGATGCGCCCGGCGTCACGCCCTTCGAACCAAAACCCGATGATCGGGTCGGCGAAGACGCGCGCCACGAACGCCGCCACGTGGGCGCGGACGCCCTCCTCTCCTCCCAGCTGCTCCAGCGCCGTCATCGCGCCTCCGTCCGCCGCGATACCGTGGGGCGTCGGAGGAAGCCATGCCCGGACCGTTCCACGCGCTGCCGCTCGCTGCTCGCGGAAGCGTCACCCCCCTGAGCGTCGAGGCCCCCCGCCTGCGCGACAACCCGTGGGGCGACCCCGCCGTACGCGACGTCGCCGTCTGGAGCCCGGCCGGCTGCGACGCGACGCCGCTGCCGTGCGTCTTGGTGCTTCCAGGGTTCTACGGCCGCGTCGACGACTGGCACGGCGGCAGCTTGCACGAGCCATCGCTGTTGGAGCGATTCGATGCGCTGGTGGCCAGCGGGCGCAGCGGCCCCTTCCGCGCCGTGGTCCCCGACTGTACGACGTCGCTGGGCGGCTCACAGTTCATCGACAGCGAAGGCTTTGGGCCCTATGCCAGCTTCGTCCTCGACGACGTCCTGCCCGCCGTCGACGCCGCGTTCGCGACGACGGGCGCGTGGGGGGCCGTCGGACGAAGCAGCGGTGCCTACGGGGCGTTTCAGCTCGCGCGCTTGCGGCCGGAGCGGATCCGGGCGATCGCGATGAACGCGCCCGACTGTGCCTTCGAGCTCGGCTACCTCGAAGACCTCGGCAAGGGCGTGCGCGCGCTGCACGCCGCGGGCGGGGTCGACGCGTTTCTCCAAACGCTGTGGACGCGCCCCAAGCTCGACGGCGAGGCCTTCGCGGCGATGAACATCCTCGCGATGGCCTGCGCCTACGCGGGCGATGCCTCACGTCGCCCCGTGCCCGCGAAGCTGCCGTTCGACCTCCACGCCGGAACGGTCGATCTCGCGGACTTCTTGGCGTGGCGGGCACACGATCCGGTCGTACAAGCGCAAGCCCCCGAGACGATCGCCGCGCTGCGGCAGCTCGCCTACTGCGGCCTCGAGTGCGGCGATCGTGACGAGTACGGGCTGCACCTCGGCGCCACGCGGTTGCACGCGGCCCTCGTCGCCGGGGGGGTCGAAGTGGACTTCTGCCTGTTCCCCGGCGGGCATCGCGGTACGGCGTGGCGCTACGAGTTGAGCCTGCCCAAGGTCGTCGCCGCGCTCACGGCGACGTAGGCGCAGGCCCGTCGGTGCCGCTTCCACCCGAAGCGGGCGCCGCAGCCTCGGCCGACAGCGCGGGGAGCGTCCCGCGCGGGTCGTGGTTGAACTTGGAGAGATCGACAAACGGCGTCGTGTCGAGGTCGTACGCATAGCGCATCACCTGCCACGCCGTGCTGACCTCGCGCGGGTAGTTGCGCATCTCGTCGATCGGGATGCGCTCGATGACCTCGTCGGTCGGCATCCCGGGCCAACCGTCGATGTAACGGCGCATGCGTCCCGGCCCCCCGTTGTACGACGCCTGGGCGGCGATGGGGTTGCCAAAAAGCTGCGTCTGCACGCGGTCGATGTACCATGCGCCCATCTTGAGGTTCAACTCGGGACGATGCAGGTCGGCCGTACTGACACTCAGACCCATCTTGCTCGCGATCTCGGCCCCGGTCGCTGGCATGATCTGGCTCAGGCCGCGGGCGCCCGAGCGCGACGTCGCGACAGGGTTGAACGCCGACTCCGTCCGCACCAGCCCGTGGAACATCCGCGGGTGCCAAGCGTAGTCCTTCGTGGCCATCTGCACCTCGTCCCACCAGCGGTCGGGGTAGCCAATCGAGACGATGCGCGGCTCGTGCGGCCCGAGCGAACCGACCGGGTGGTACTTGAGGTACTTCTGCATCCATTGCTGGGCGGCG
>JBEIFN010000114.1:0-6775 GCA_040382435.1 Alphaproteobacteria bacterium | reverse complement strand
TGAGGAGAACGCCCGTAGCCGCGCGGTTGCCGCTGTTCTGGGCCGTGATCGTGAACGTCAGCAGGTCGTTGGGCTCGACGCTTCCGCCGTTGGCGTCGGCGTAGGCCTTGGTCAGACGAAGCACTGGCTCGTCGGGCAGCAGCGAGAGGGTCGCGGTCGCGTCGCCCGTCTCGTCGGGGATGCCGTCGGCGTTGGAGTCGAGGTCGTCGGTCTCGGGATCGAGGAGCTGGCCGATGCCTCCCGGGAGCGTGTTGTACAGGCCGAGCGTGGCGGCGATGTCCAGCGCGCCGGTGGCGGGGATCGTCGGCACGACGACCGCGAACGGGTAGCGCCGGTTGTCGCCGGCCGGAAACGCTGCGGGAAGCTCCCAGCGCAGCGCCGCGGGGCCCGTGCGGATGGCGGCCTCGTCAGTCTCGTCGGTGGCGCCGTCCAGATCGTTGTCGAGGCCGTCGGTTTCGGGTGCCACCACCGAGAGCCCGTCGAGGATCTCGACGTCGAAGGACGTGCCGGCAAACAGGCCGTCACCGGCGTTGTCGAGCACGGCCTCGACGAGGACGGTGTCGCCTGCGTTCGGCGTGGGCGTCGCGGTTTGCAGGCGAATCGCCGGCTCAGGATGGACGACGGCGTACGTCGCGCTGGTCGTGGCCGCGGCCGCGCCGTTGATCGTGAGGTCGGCCGACAGCGTGGACAGCAGGTTCCACGTGAAGGGTTCGCGCGCGGCGATGCCCTGCACGGTGACGCGAAGGACGCCGTTGCTCGGGTTGGCGTCGGCGGGGACGGCGTAAGCACCGAAGTTGAACACCAGCGGCGCGCCGGCGGTGTGGGTCACCGCACCCGACGGGGTGGTGCCGAGCGTGCCGCCGTACGCGGTGGTGTCGACCGAGACCGACGTGAAGCGCGCGTCGAAGTTCGGGATCAGCGAGAGCGTCAGGTTGCTCCCCGACGACTCGGGCAGGGTCAGCGTGTACGTCCAAGCGAAGGTCTCTCCGATCGCGAACGTCGTCGTGTCGGTTGCTGTCGATCCGGAGCTCGCCAGCGTCAGGCTGGAGGCAGCCGCGGGGACGCCGAGCGACGAGCCCGGGATCGACAGCGCGTAGCGGTTCGCCGCGCCGCCGGGTGCCGAGGTGTCGCCGGTGCGCTCAACGGCGGTCGTGGTGTAGGCGCTCGCGCTCGTCGGCGTCGCGCCGGGCTGGCTTGTCCAAGCGAGGCGCGCCGCAGGCAGGGTGAGGGTGGCGCCAGGCGTGACGTTCGCCGCGACCGTCAGCGGCAGCGAGGTCGTGCAGGTCGTTCCGGTCGAGAGCGTGGCGGTCGACCACGTGAGCACGCCGTCCGCGACGGTCACGGGCCCGCATGACGAGGCCAGGGTGCCGTTCGACGCGACGATGCCCGGCGGCAGGCTGAGCGAGAGGGTGGCATCGTGGGCGTCGGCGTCGGAAGCCGCGGTGTGGCCGAACGTCAAGGTTGCCCCCAACGCGTCACCCGCATCGACCGTGGTGCGGTCGAAGGTCAGCGCGGCCTCGAGGTCGGGCTCGCGCACCGTGACGGGTTCGGCGACCAAACTGCCCGCACCCACGCGCAGCACGGGCGAGAGCGACGCCCCCCGCGCTGCGCCGGCGCGGTTGTCGACGACAGCGCTGAGGTCGAACGCGATCGACTCGAGGGCTGCGTTGTCGCGGTTGAGGTTCTCGACAAAACCGAGCGGGAAGCGCACGGAGCGCCCGTTGTTGGTGACGACAGGGGTCGGCAACGCGCAGGCCGCGCCGTCGCAGGAGAGCGAGGCGCTCGCGGAGAAGCCGCTGGCGCCGGTGAACGCGAGTCCTTCGGGCAGGTCCACGAGCAGCTCGAAGTTCGGTGCGAGCCCCTCGGGGAGGGTGGCGTCGACGTGCCAGGCAGCGGCGTCGCCGACGACGGCCGTCGCGGCGGTCGTCCGGCTGATCGCGCCGGTCGTCTGGATCAACTCGAGCGGCGATGCGGTCTCGCGGTAGTAGTCGTTGTAGGTCGGTGTCCGCGTGCCGTTGCGCTCGTTGGACGTATCCCCGGCGTAGTTGGACAAGCTCCCGGGGCTGCCGGGCCGGCTCGTCCAGTCCAGCTCTACGACCGCGTCGAGCACGCCGCCGATCGGCGCAGCATCGCTGATGCGGGCGTCGAACGCGTAGACGCTGACGTCGCCGATCGGAAACTCGACGAAGGTCAAGACCACCAAGCCCGAGATGATCTCGTAGGTGAACGCCTGACGTCCGAACTCCTTGCGAAGTCCGCTCGCGTTCTCGAGCTCGGCGGGGATGGGGAACGCGAGCGTCACGTCGTGCGCGGTCGCGCTCGACGTCTCGGTGTGCTCGACGGTGACGGTGACCGTGATCGTGTCGCCGGCGTCGCCCGATCCGACGTCGAGGCTGACCGGTGCGCGGAGGTCGGCTTCGCCGATCACGAGATCGGGCGCGTCGAGGGGGACGGTCGCTTCAGCGAACGCCGAGGTGAACACCGGCGTGAAGTCCAGGGTGTCGCCGGCATCCGAGGTCGCGTTGTTGAGCGGGACGGCCTGGAACGTCATGTGGATGACGCCGGTCGCGCCGGACGCGACCTCGAGCCCGTTGGCGGACCACACGACGTTGCGGCCGGTCTGGGTGACCGTCGGGCCGGTCGCTCCGACGACGCTGACGCCGCTGGTGGTGACGACGGGAGCCTGCTTGAGCGGGAAGTTCACCGGAAGCAGGAAGGAAAGGTTGGAAGCACCATGCTGACCGGGCGGGAGGTAGACGTCGAGCGTGTAGGGCACGAGCTCGGCGATGGTGGGGCTGGCCGTCGTGGTCGAGGTGATCGTGCCGGTGATCGCGCGGCTGGTCAGGGTGACGGTGTCGGCGGTAGGGCCGAGGAACAGCGCGCCATCGGCGTCGGTCCATTGCTCCAGCGTGGCCGAGAGCGCGCGCGTGTTCCCTGCGCCCAGGTTGAGACGGATCTGCGCGCCCGCCAGCGTGACGACGACACCGCCGGACGCCGCCCGGGTGTCGGGCAGCACGGGGAAGGTCAGCAGCAGGTCATCGCCGTCGAAGGACGTGTCGAACGCCAGCGGGACGCCCTCGAAGCTGGCCGATAGGGCTGGAATCGCATCGGCGAAGGCGTTCGCGTCGTGGAGTCGCAGCGTGGCGTTCTGGGCTTCGCCGCCTTCGTTGGTGATCGTGACGGACCAGTCGAGCAGGTCGGCCGCGCAGACGTCGATCACCGCGCCCGAGCCGGTCGCCGTGGCACAGCCGGCGACGGGCGCGAGGGCGGCGTCCACCTGCAGCAACGGCGCCTCGGTGGGCGGCGGCGGTGGCGGCGGAGCGCCCGTGTCTGCGGTGTCGGTCGTGTCGATGATCTGGCTCTGCAGGAGCGCCGTCGGCTGCGCACCGGTGCTGTGCAGCCCGGATCCAACGGGGCTGGTGCCTCCTCCGATCCAACCCGCCAACACCCCGAGGGTGCCGGTCCAAGCCGAGAGTGCGCCGATACGAACGAGCATGAGAGGCCTCGCGGGACAAGCATTCCGTGCAGTCTATCATGCACGCCTGATGGATCGCGAGGCAGCACGGCAACGTTTCCGGACGGATCCGGGGACGCGCTGTGGTGCGCCTCGCGCGGGAGGTGGAGCGGCTCGGCCGCGCCGGTTACGCTC
This sequence comes from Alphaproteobacteria bacterium, assembly GCA_040382435.1. Classification (GTDB taxonomy): domain Bacteria; phylum Myxococcota_A; class UBA796; order UBA796; genus JBEIFN01. The sequence continues at coordinate 3,126 of JBEIFN010000114.1, read as the reverse complement.
GCGCCGACACGGAGGTCCTGATGAACAAGCGTTGGATCCTGATCGGTTGGCTCGCGGCGTGTGGCGCCTCGTCCGCTGATGCGCCCACCCCTGAGACGAAGCCCAGCGCCGACGCCAAGGCTCCGCCGCCGATGCCCGAGGTGCCTGCGCCCGCCGACGTCGCGGCCCCGCCGTCCGACGCGCAAAAGACGCCGTCAGGGCTCGCCTACAAGGTTCTTGAGGCCGGTGACGGCGCCGCCCACCCCGTGGCCGAGTCCAATGTCGTCGTCGAGTACACGGGTTGGACGACCGACGGCAAGATGTTCGACACGTCGCTCAAGCGGGGTCAACCTGCCAAGTTCCCGCTCAACCGCGTGATCAAGGGCTGGACCGAAGGCCTGCAGCTGATGAGCAAGGGCGAGAAGACTCGCTTTTGGATCCCCGTCGAGCTCGCCTACAACAACCAGCCGGGCAAGCCCGCGGGCATGCTCGTGTTCGACGTCAAGCTGGTGGACTTCAAGTCTCCCATCCCGGCACCGACCGATGTCGCCGCTGCGCCCGCCGATGCCAAGAAGACGGCGTCGGGCTTGGCATACAAGGTCCTCACTCCGGGCACCGGCACCGAGAAGCCGACGGCGAGCAGCCGCGTCACCGTGCACTACTCGGGCTGGACGACCGACGGCAAGATGTTCGACTCGTCGGTGATGCGGGACAAGCCCGCCACCTTCCCGCTCGGCGGCGTGATCAAGGGCTGGACCGAAGGCCTTCAGCTGATGGTGCAGGGCGAGAAGACCCGGTTCTGGATCCCCAAGGAGCTCGCGTACAACGACGCACCCGGCAAGCCCGCGGGCATGCTGGTGTTCGACGTCGAGTTGATCTCGTTCGCGGACGGCGGCGCGCCACCGGCGCCGATGGCTCCCGCGGGCGGCGGCAAGCCGGCCGAGGCCCCTAAGGCCAAGTGATGGTTGCGCGCGCTCGGCGCGGCCTCAGCCGTAGCCGAGCGCGCCGTACAGCGCGCGACACAACGCTTGGGTCCGCGGCGACCGCAGACGCCAGTGCATGCTGTTGGCGACGTAGCCGATCGCGAGCTTGTGCTTCGGGTCGGCCATGCCCAGCGATCCGCCTGCGCCAGGGTGACCGAAGGCGGCTTCGTTCGGGCTGAAGAATGCTGGCTCTTCCTTCATGAAACCGAGCGTGAAGCCCAGACCCTTGCCGAGCACGCGGTCGTCCCATGCCCAGCTGCTGCGGGCGTGGGCGAGCGCGAGTGTCTGGGGCGAGAGCAGCGCCTTGCCGTCGAGGGAGCCGTCGCCCGCCAGCAAGGCGTAGTGCCCCGCGAGGCCACGCGCGCTCGCCCATGCGCCCATCCACGGGGTCTCCCAGGTGCGGGGCTCGGGGTCGTTGAGGATCGCGAGGCGGCGTTTGCCGAGATCAGGCTGGTTGAGCGCGCGCGCGGGGAAGCTGTCGCGGTTCGTGAGGAACTGGCGGTAGAAGCGGCCTTCGAGCGTTTCACCACGCCAGACTTCGGGAAGGATCGTCGGCGCGAGTCGCGTGAGGTCGGCGGGGTAGAGCGTCGCCAGATCGCGGTCGTCGCCGGGTTGTAGCGGGAGGTGGACGTTGAAGTTCCATCGGTCCCAGATCTCGCGGCGAAGAAACGCGCCCACGGACTCACCCGTGACCTTGCGGAACAAGGCGCCGGCGTACATCCCCCACGAGGTGGCGCCGTAGCCTTGCGCCATGCCGGGCACCCAAGCCGGTCGCTGGGCCTCCAATTTGGCATCGACCGAAGCCGGGTCGGCGAAGGCGGACAGCGGAAGCGGGCCGTCGACGTAGGCGAGCCCGGCGCGGTGATCGAGGAGCTGGCGGACGGTGATCCGTTCCTTGCCGGCCTGGGCAAAGCCGGGCCAGTAGGAGGCGACGGTGCGCTCGGGGTCGAGCAGCCCGCGGTCGATCAGAACGAGGAAGGCGGTGGCCGTCAGACCCTTGGTCGCCGAGAAGATGATCGTGCGTGTGTCGGCTTGGAAGGCTCGCTTCGTCGCGACGTCGGCGAGCCCGCCCCACAGGTCGATGACCACCTCGCCGTCGATGCGGACGCACAACGAGGCGCCGACCTCGCCCTCTTCGGCGAAGTTGCGCCGGAACGCTTCGGCGACGGCGCCGAAACGCGGATGGACGTCACCGTGAATCACGACGGACATGCGAGCCTCACTGGCCTGCGCCGTAGCCGACGCCGGTCCGTCGCGCGAGGCGGTCAACCGTCCCAGATGACCTCGCCGCCTGGGATCCAGTAAACGATGACCATGCGGCCGTCGGTGACGGTCGGTACGTGGTGGGAACCGGCACCGAGGACGGCCCAGCCCGTGCGGACGCCCTCGAAGGCGGGCACGCCCTCGATCGGTACGCACCAGCTGACCTCGCCGCGCGGGTGGGTGTGGCCTGCGCCTGCTCCGTTGATGTCGACGGCGTCGATGCTGCATCCGCCGTTGTCGGCGTCGGGCTTGGCGACGCGGCCGAAACGGACCGATGGCCCTGCGGCGCGCGGGGTCAGCGTCCCGAGCGCGTGGGCGGCCCGGATGGCTGCCGTCAACGCGTCGGCGTCGGCCGCGGACACCGCGGCGGTGAGGGCGTCACGGGCGGCGACCGGATCGCGTAGATCGAGGGTCGCCACCACGCGGCCGATGGAGGCCGTCAGGTCGAGGAGCGTTGACGACATCGGGCCTCCGAGGCGATCAGTAGCGGTAGTGCTCGGCCTTGAACGGACCGACGACCGGCACGCCGATGTAGGCCGCCTGGTCAGCGCGCAGCTCGGTGAGCTGGGCGCCGAACTTGTCGAGATGCAGGCGAGCGACCTCCTCATCCAGCTGCTTGGGCAGCGTGATGACGGTCGGCTTGGTGCCAGCTGGCTTGGCGACGCGATTCTCACCGTAGGTCTCGGCGTTCTGGTGCAGCTCGAGCTGGGCGAGCGTCTGGTTGGTGAACGACGCGCTCATCACGAGGCTCGGGTGGCCGGTGGCGCAGCCGAGGTTGACGAGGCGGCCCTCGGCGAGGACGAGGATCGAGTGAGGGCCGTGGCCCGGGCCGTGCGTCGTCTCGAGGAAGCGGAACTCGTGGACCTGCGGCCTGATCTCGATCTTTTCGGCCTTGCCGGCC
>JBEIFN010000113.1:0-6800 GCA_040382435.1 Alphaproteobacteria bacterium | reverse complement strand
GCCGCCGCCGCAGGCGACGAGGGTGGCGAGAGCGAAGAGAGAAACGAGACGCATGGGTCCTCCATGGGGTGCGCAAGGTGCGCGCAACGAGGCGTTATTGCCGTTAGGAGCGAGGGGCAAGGCGGTTTGTCACCGGATGTTCGCCACACCGGAGCGCGCGGCGAGGTCTTGTCGCCGAAAGATTCAGGTCAATTGCCTAATACTTTCCGCATCGGCCCGGGCGCGCGCTCCGGTGGCCTGCATCGAGGTGTGGCGCGGTACGGCGGTTGTCGGCGCCGATGTCGGCTTGTGTCGCGTCGCGACCTAGGGTAGGGTTGGCACGCCGCGCGCGCGGCTCGGAGGTGGGTATGCGGAGCTTCGGTCCTTGGCTTGGTTTGGCCGGTCTCTTGCTCTCGGCGTGCGGGATCGCTCGCGAGGACTTCGTGCTCGCGTACAAGGACCGCTACTGCGAGTTGGTCTTGCAGTGCAGCGACCCCGCCGAGCTCACCTTCGACGGCGTGCTCACCAAGGACGACTGCATCGAGCGCTCCGGCTACGAGATCACCTCGTGGGGCTTGGGCTGCCGTTACCGGTCGATCGACGCCGAGCAGTGCTTGGCCGATCTCGACGCCGCCGTGTGTCCGGCTGCCGTGGGCGAACTGCCGGAGCGTCCGCTCTCGTGCGAAGGCGTCTACGTCGACTGCGGGGCGGTCGACGTCGACACGCCGGCGGAGAGCCCGGTCGATACGCCGGTAGATACCGATACTTCCGCGCCCTGAGCGCGTGCGATTCCCCCTGGCCGTCTCCGGAAGCAGCCGGGACCCCAGGGGGTCTTCTGTTTTGGGAGGCTCGATGATGAGGACGTGCTGGGTCTTGGCGACCGCTTGGATCGCGACGGTCGCGTCCGCGGCGACCCCCAAGGCGTCGAGCGAAGGCACCGATCCGGGCGGCGTTAAGCATCCGGCTTCGGCGGCTTGGGACGGCGACCTGGGCACGTCGTGGGCGGAGGGTGCCGAAGGCAGCGGCGAGGGCCAATGGGTCGAGCTGCGGCTGGATAAGCCGACGCTGATCCGGAGCCTCAGCCTGTGGGCCGGCGACCTGCGCGAGCTCGAACGCTCGGCCAAGTCGAACCCGATGGTCCGCGGATTTACCGTCTCGTTGGAGGTGGACGGCGAGCCGGTCACGCAGCGTGGGACGGTTCCGGCGGTCTCGGATGCGGGGCTCGCGCGGGTGGACGTCACCTTTGGCGAGGCGGGCGTGCTCGCCAAGGCCGTGCGCGTCACCATCGACACCACCTGGAACGGCTACGACGCGGCGGACTGCCACATCGCGGAACTCGCCCTCAACTTTGGCGTCCAAGGCAGCCCCGAGACGGCGGCGTTCGACGCTTGGGTTGCAGGCGACGCCACGGTCAAGGCTGCGGCCAAGCACCGCGAGCAAGTGATCGCCACGTTCGACGCCGTGCAGGCGGCCGAGTTCGGTGACATGGACAAGCTCCGCGTCCTGATGGACTGGGCGATGAACGGCGCGCCGTATCTGGCCGACAAGGTGCGACGGGACGTCCCGCTCGGGTGGCGCGTGCAGGCGCTCCCGCCCGATGATGTCGCGGTCGAGGCGCTCCTCAAGATCAAGGATGGCAACGCCGTCCCCGCCCTCGAGCTCGCGGCGCTGCGAACGCGGGGACGCAAGGCACGTGAGCTGCACGATGCGGCGCGCTACCTCGCTGCGTACACCGAGCTCAAGGGCGTGCCGCGGCGCAACCTCGAGATGGGCGGTGAGACGGGTTGGGAGAAGGGCGCGCTGCGAGGCTTTGGCGAGCCGTTGGCGTTGGCACAGACCAGCGCTGGCGACGTCGTCGTCGCTGACGTGGCGAACCACCGTCTCTCGGTGTTCGCGCCCGACGGGGCGTTTCGGGGCACGATCGGCGCGGGTCAGGCCGACGTGACCGACGCATGGCTCGGCGGACGTCGAGACTGGTACGTCGGAGGGAGCGCGCCGAGCGGGGAGGCTGGGGGCTTCACGCTGCCGTCGGCGGTGCGAATCACGTCGCACAAGGACGGCGATCACGTCCACGTTCTCGATGCTGGTGGGCGCGTTCAGGAGCTGCTGCTCGCCGACCGCACCTCGATCGCCAACTTCGATACGGCGCCGTCGGACGCGCCCGTCGCGGGTGTGGGCGGTCGCGCCCACCTCGTGCTCGGCAAGGGCAAGGTCGTCGTCGTCGTCAACGACGAGGTGATCGTCACCGACGCCGCCGGCGGAGAGATCGCGCGGTGGCGCCTCGAAGTGCGCGATGGTTCGCCGGTCGACGTCGAGATGCAGAAGTCGGGGAAGCTGTTGATCGGGTCGCGGAGCGGACTCGTTCAGTACAACCTCGATGGGTTCCGCGACCGCACGCTCGCGACGGCCGACGCGCTGCCCGCAGGCTTTGAGACCTATGATCTGGCCTACGACGAGAAAGGCAAGCTCTGGGCGGCCACCGACAACGGCTGGCTCGTCAAGTTCAAGAAGCCGGGGGTTGCCGAGTACGAGGTCCGCTACGCTACCGCGGCGGTGCCTGCGCCTCGCCTCGTGGTGTACGACGGGGTCGCTTGGATCTCGAGCGCTGACCATGTCCGGCGCCTCGACGCGATCGCGCTGTACGATGAACAGCTCGCGGCCGAGAGCGCGCCCTGAGGTTCCGCGCGGGCCGCCGTTGCGTTATGGGTCGGCGGGGCCCGACAGGTCCAAAGCATCGCCGGCGGTTCGCCGCGGGAGGAAAGTCCGAGCTCCACAGGGCAGGGTGCCGGGTAACACCCGGTCGGGGCGACCCGGAGGAAAGTGCAACAGAGAGTAGACCGCCCGGCCGCTTCGGCGGCTGCGGGCCACGGTGGGGCGAGCTCCACACGGGTTCGGGCCGGGTTTCCGGTCGGTAAGGGTGAAAGGGTGCGGTAAGAGCGCACCGGCGGCCCCGGTAACGGGGTCGGCCAGGCAAACCCCATCCGGAGCAAGACCGAGAAGAGAGCGTTTGAGGGCGGCCCGCCCGAGCTCTCGGGTTGGTTGCTGGAGGCCGTCGGTAACGGCGGTCCTAGAGGAATGATGCTTGCTCGCGACGGTGTGAGCCTTCGCGGGAACAGAACTCGGCTTACGGACCTGTCGGACCCCAACCCCCTCGCGGTGCCTCGCAGGGTCGCCTGATGTCACGCCGCTTGCTTCCGACGCGGCGGTGGCTACGGCTGCGAGGGTGGAGGGGACATGCTGGACGCCAACCTCGCGATCGAACGGATCGACGGCACGACGGGCACGCTCGCGGACTACGACGGCAAGGTGCTGTTGATCGTCAACACGGCGAGCAAATGTGGCTTTACGCCGCAGTACAAGGGCTTGGAGGCCCTCTGGCAGCAGTTCGGCGACCGCGGTCTGGTCGTGCTTGGGTTCCCCTGCAACCAGTTCGGCGCGCAAGAGCCGGGCGACGAGAGCGAGATCGCGAGCTTCTGCGAGCTCAACTTCGGGGTCACCTTCCCGCTGTTCGCCAAGGTCGACGTCAACGGCCCGTCGGCCCACCCGCTGTTCCAAGCGTTGAAGGCCGCAGCCCCGGGTCTGCTCGGGAGCGAGGGCGTCAAGTGGAACTTCACGAAGTTCCTGGTCAGTCGCGATCGCACGCGGGTGGAGCGTTTCGCGCCCACCACCTCGCCGGAGGCCATCGCCGCGAGTCTTGCCGACTGGCTGTGAGCACGCGGTGCCGGGTCGCTCGCGCAACGGTTGACGGACGGCGACGAACGCGCCACAACGCCTCGGCGCGTCGTCCTTCGGTGGGCGCGATGGGCGCGGGATGCTGTTCGCGACGGTCGACTACTTTCTGTTCCTGCCGCTCGTGGCGGCCGTGCACTGGGCGTTCCAGCGTGCGGGCTGGCGCACGGGCTGGCTGTTCCTCACCTCGCTGCTGTTCTACACCGCTTGGCAGCCGCTCGATACGCTCCTCCTCGGCGGCATCATCACGTTCGCCTACGGTGCGGCGCGTGCCGTTGCGGAGCGTCCTCCGGAGCGTCGGGGTGGGGTGTTGGCGGCGAGCGTCCTGGTGCTCGTCACGCCGCTTCTTTTCTACAAGTACCTGCACTTTGCCGCGTCGACGCTCGCGCTCGCGGTGCCCGGGCTGCCCGTACCACCTGAGCAGCGCTTGCCGATCGGGATCTCCTTCTACACGTTTCAGGCGATCGCGTATGTCGTCGATGTGCGCCGCGGGCAGCGCCTCGAGACGAACTTCGTTCGCTTCGCGACGTTCTTGTTGTTCTTCCCGCACCTCGTCGCGGGGCCGATCCTGCGGGCGTCGGTGTTGCTCGAACAGCTGGGTGCGGATCGTGCGCTCTCGCGCGAGGATGTGGGCCACGCCGTTTGGCGCTTGATCGTTGGCTTGATCAAGAAGCTGCTGATCGCCGATGTGCTCACGGTGGGCATCGTCGACAGCGTGTTTGCCGACCCGCAGGCTTTCACCACGCTCGAAGTGCTGATCGCGCTGTACGCGTACACGCTGCAGATCTACTGCGACTTCTCGGGCTACACCGACTTTGCGATCGGTTCGGCGCGCTTGCTCGGGTTCCACATCCCCGAGAACTTCGACCGCCCCTATCAGGCGCTGACCGTCGGCGATTACTGGCGTCGTTGGCACATTACGCTGTCGGACTGGGTGCGTGACTACGTCTACTACCCCATGGGTGGGTCGCGCGTCGGGGGCTGGAAGGTCTACCGCAACACCTTCATGACCCTGTTGATCCTCGCCGTGTGGCACGGCGCCGACTGGACGTTCGTGCTGTACGGCATCTTGCATGGCTGCGCGGTGAGCGTGCATCGGTTCCTGTTGACCCGCCGCCGGCGTGCGGGGCTGGGTCCCGTCCGGCCCGGGCCGTTCGGCGTCGCTTGGCGGTGGTTGTTGACCTTCCACTTCGTGGTCATTGCGCGCATCTTGTTCCGCGCTGACAACCTCGAGCACGCGGGGTGGGTGGTCGAAGCGCTGTTGCAGCCCGTCGACTGGGTCCTGCCGCGGTTCTCGCACCACGCGCTGATCGTGCTGGTCGCCGGCTATGCGATTCACCTCGCGCCCAAGCGGTGGACGTGGGCGGTACGCGACGCGATGCTCAAGCTGCCTGTGGAGCTCTGGGGCGCGATCGTGGCGGCGCTGGGCGCTGCGTGTGTGCGTTGGGGAACCGGCGCCACGCTCAGCTTTATCTACTACTCGTTCTGAGGTGGCTGTGTCCGAACTGCAGGCCCCGTTTGCTGTGCGCTCGCCGCTGTGGATGATCGCTCGCTTGTTGCTCGGCGCTGGCGTCGCTGTGTCGGCGGCCTGGTGGGTGCCGGGGTTGCAGGACTACCGGGCTTGGGCGCCCGGCGAAGGGGTTCCGGTGCTGCGGCGCCTTCTCCCTGGGGGCGGCGCGGCGAGCGTGGTCGAGGATGCGCGCACCGGACTCGTGACGTCTTCGGGGGACGGGGGCGAAGGAGAGGGCGGCGTCTTCGAGCCCGTCGCCGTGCTGTCGGCCGAGGAGGCCGCTGCGGTCGTGGCCGAGGCCACGGCGACGGGGAACGCCGAGCCGTTCTCGGAGGCTGCGAAGGCCGAAGAGGCGGCGACCCTCGCGCGGGTGGGCGGCGCGCTGTCGGCCGACGCAGCGCGCGCTGCGCGGCAGCCGTCGTCCTATGGCATGGGCTTCGTCCAGCCGATCGAGGACCCGGGGCACCGCGGGTTGGGGGCATGGTACCGCGCCCTGGCGTCGGCGCCGGTTCGTGTGGTTCGCGCCTTGCACTTCGGCGACTCGACGATCGCGGCCGACGGGATCGCGCGCACCGTGCGCGCCCGGCTCCAGGCCAAGTTTGGTGCCGGCGGGCCGGGGTTCGTCTCGGCGGCGATGGACCCGCGCTGGAACAAGCGGTACGACGTCACGGTACGGCGTGGCGGCAGCTGGGACACCACCTCGTTGCTCGAAGGCGGCGCGGCGGGCAACCGGTACGGCCTGGGCGGGACGGTCGCGGTCGGGGATCCGGGCGCCAACGTCGTGATCGATGCGCTCGATGGAGCGGGCGGCCCCGTGCCCCTGCGACATGTCGAGCTGTGGTACCAAGGGGGCAGCACCGCGGGGACGGTGTCGGCCAAGACCTCCGAGGGACCGCTTGGGGGCCGCCCCGAAGGCGCCTCGTCGCGCACCGACCTGTTCTGGGAGGCGGACCTCAACGGCAGCGCTTCGCGACTCAGCTACAGCGTCAGCGGGGGGCCGGTGCCGTTCTACGGCGTCGTCCTCGAGGGCGCGGCAGGCGTGACCTGGGAGGCGCTCGGCATCACAGCGGTGGGCTCAGGGGCCTATGGTCGGCAGGACGCAGCGCACCTGCGCGAGCAGCTCACGCATCGCCGACCGGACCTGATCGTCATGATGTTGGGCGGTAACGACGCGGGCCTGCGCGGCCTCGCGAGCGGCGACCCGACGGCGTACAAAGCCTACTACCTCGCCGGATTACAGCGTATCCGTGGTCCGATCCCGACGGCGAGCTGCTTGTTGATCACGCCGCTCGACCAGGGCGTTCGTCGGGCGGGCAAGGTGCAGACCAAGCCCGCCATCCCCACGATCGTCGAGGCCCAACGACAGATCGCGGTGGAGCAGGGGTGCGCGTTCTGGAGCGCCTTCGACGCGATGGGGGGCAACGGGTCGTTCCAGGAGTGGTTGGGCCACAACTCGACCTTACCGCCGATGAGGCAATAGAGACCGCAGTGCGCGAGAACCTCGTACTCGAACGTACGATAAACGAGACGGGGTTCACCTGCGTTCGACGCAAGAATGGCAAGTACGAAGCGGCGGTCGGCG
>JBEIFN010000112.1:0-6825 GCA_040382435.1 Alphaproteobacteria bacterium | reverse complement strand
TGGGCAGTGTCGTCCGAGAGCGTGTGCAGGAAGGGAGCCCCCCAGGCGTCGTCGCCCCGGGCGAGGTGCGCCGTCGCTCCTTCGCCGAACCACTGCACGGCCTGCTGCCCGAACGCCAGCACGTCCTTGGCGTCGGTCCCATGCAGCAGGACGGCCTTGACCCACGGCGCGCACGCGGCGCGCACCGGTTCGGGCCAAGCCTTGTTGCCGACGGGCTTGAACGGCACGGTGTTCACCCAGTAGACGCGCTCCCCCACCCGAAGGCGGTCGTCGAGCGTCGGCTGTGTACGACCCAACCAGCGGACCACGAGGGGATCGCGCAGCTTGCGGCCCGACGCGCCGATGAACCCGGTGCGGTGGAACAGCTCGTCGCGCCCCGGATCGCGACCGAGCACGGCGAACGCCGCGTCGCGCGGCCCGAGCCCGAACACCGGCGTGTCGGGACTCAGATCCGCCGCGGTGTACGCGTCGAGGTCGCGACCGGGCAGCGACGCGCCGATCGCGCGCAGGGCTGCCAGCGCTTCGTCGACCGGCCGCGTCACGCGATGGTGACGCTCTGGCTGAGGTAGACGTCCTGGACGGCGTTGAGGATCTCGACGCCCTCGGCGATCGGCTTTTGGAACGCCTTGCGCCCGAGGATCAGGCCCATGCCGCCCGCGCGCTTGTTGATGACGGCGAGGCGCACGGCGGCTGCGAGGTCGTTCTTGCCCGACTCCCCGCCCGAGTTGATCACGCCCGCGCGGCCGGCGTGGGCGTTGAGCACCTGGTAGCGGACGAGGTCGATGGCGTGCGGCGTCATCAGCTTGTCGTACACGTCCTTGTGGGTCTTGCCGAACTTGCCGAGCGCGGGGTCGCGGTAGCCGTCCATGTGCGTCGGCGTCTTCTGCTTGATGATGTCGGCGCCGAGCGTCACGCCGAGATGAACCGCCTGACTCGTGAGGTCGGCGGCGTTGTGGTGGTCGGCTGTCGTGCCCGCGCTGAAGGCGTTGTTGCGCACGTAGCACCAGAGGATCGTGAACATGCCGAGGCTGTGGGCCATCTCGAAGGCCTTGGCGATCTCTTGGAGCTGACGACGCGACTCGATGCTGCCCCAGTAGATGGTGGCGCCGACGCCGCGCGCGCCCATGTCGAACGCCTGCTGGATGCTTCCGAACAGGACCTGGTCGTAGGTGTTCGGATGGCTCAGGATCTCGTTGTGGTTGATCTTGACGATGAACGGGATCCGGTGGGCGTACTGGCGCGCGACCGAGCGCAGGCCGCCGAAGGTGCTGGCGACGCCGCTGCAGCCGCCCTCGATGGCGAGCTTGACGATGTTTTCGGGGTCGAACATCAGCGGGTTGGGCGCAAAGCTCGCGCCCGCCGAGTGCTCGATGCCTTGGTCGACGGGCAGGATGCTGAGGTAGCCGGTGCCGCCGAGGCGCCCGGCGTCGTGGAGGTGCTGGAGGTTGACCAACACCTTGGTCGGCCGGTCGGTCTTGCTGTAGACGCGCTCGGTGAAGTCGGGGCCGGGAAGGTGGAGTTGGTCGGCCGGGACGATCGCCTTGTGGGTGAGCAGGCTCTCGGCTTCGGGACCGAGCAGGGCGTGCAGCTTCGCGGACTCCATGGGGCCTCCCTTTGTCGGCGCGTCGTATCGTGCCGGGGTCGATGCGTCTGCCTTGCAACCACGCGCGGCAGGTGGATCCGCGGGCCACGCTTGTGGATCGCGTCGCGTCCCGGCAGGATGGGGCACCCACAGGGGGCACGTTGTCCAACGCATCGGCGAAGCGTCCTTCCGGCTCCGCACCCCTCGACACGCCCTTGGTCGACGTCGGGTGGTGGTCGGGGGCAGCTGCGAGCGGCGCGCTCGACGCCGACGCCGAGCTGACGCTCTCGTTTCGGGACGCGCTGCGGGGCGGCGCGTGGCCGGTCGTGTTTCGCGACGGTGCGCGTGCCTTGGTTGAGGTTCCGCCTGGCGTCTGGGACGGCCAAGTGCTTCGATTGGCGCGCGATGCCGACGCGCCCCTTGGGCTGGGTCGCGCGGACGACCGGCAGGTGTGGGTGCATGTCGCGCCCGACGCGACGCTGCGCCGCGAAGGGCGGGACCTCCACGCCGAGCTCGTGCTGTCGATCGACGAGGCGGTCCGCGGCGGCGTGCGCACGCTCGCGGGGGCCCAGGGTGACGTTCGCTGCCGGGTGCCGCCGGGGACCTGCTCAGGGCACGTCCTCCGCGTCCGTGACGCCGGGGTGGCGGCCCATGAAGGGGTCCCGGCCGGTCACCTCTATGTCACCGTGCAGATCGCGGTTCCGACGCTGGCCGCCGATGACGCGGAGGCGTGGGCCGCCTTGGCGGTGCTCGCGCAGCGACAGAGCGTGCCGCGCGGCTAGCCCTCATGGCGTGCCCGGTGGCTCCAGCCAGACGAAGCTGCTGCGTTCGCCGCGGCGGACGAGCAGCAGGGCGCCGTCGCGCGCCGCCGTGTCGAGCTGTTCGCGGGTCTTGAGCGGCTGACGATCGGCTTCGAGCAGGAGGTCGCCGGGGCGGAGGCCTGCCGTGGCGGCGCGGGAGCCGGGCGCCACGCCGGTCACGATGAGCGCGGTGGTCGTCGCGGCGAGGCCGAACCGCTTGGCGTCTTCGGTGGAGAGCGGCTGGAGCGTCGCGCCGAGGGAGCCCCCGCCCGCCCCGGCCTCCGGGCGTCGGTCAGGCCGCGCGGCGTTCTGCGCTTCGGGCACGGGGTCGAGCGCGAGGGTCAAGCTCAACGGCTTGCCGTCGCGGATGAGGTCGAACGTGGCGCGCTCGCCCGCGGGCGCCAGGCTGACGATCCGGCGCAGCGCGGCGGCGTCGGTCACGGGTCGGCCGTTCGCGGCCACGACAACGTCGCCGACGCGCACGCCGCCACGCGCGGCGGGGGTGTCGGCCTCCACTTGGTTGATCAACGCCCCGACCCCGCCGGTGACCCCGAGCGCGCGCGCAGCTTCGGGCGTCACATCCTGGACGCCGACCCCGAGCCACGAACGACGAACCCGCCCGTCGGCCTTGAGGCGATCGACGATGTCGCGGGCCAAGCTGGCCGGCACCGCGAAGCCGATGCCGAGGCTGCCGCCGTTGGTCGACTGGATCGCGGTGTTGACGCCGAGCACGCGTCCGTCGAGCCCAACGAGCGCGCCGCCCGAGTTGCCCGGGTTGATCGCGGCGTCGGTTTGGATGAACTCCTCGTGGTCGACGATGCCCATGCCCGCGCGCCCGACCGCAGACACGATCCCCATCGAGACGCTGCCGTCGAGGCCGAAAGGGTTCCCGATCGCGAGCACGACCTCTCCGAGACGTGCCGGGCGGTCCACCGCCAACGTCAGCGGGTGCAGCCCGGAGGGCTGGCCTTCGAGCTGGATCAGCGCGAGGTCGGTCGGGGCGTCGGAGCCGAGGACCCGCGCCGTGAACGTGCGGCCGTCGTGCAGCGTGACGTCGATGCGTCGGGCGTCCTCGATCACATGGTGGTTGGTGAGGATCAACCCGGACGCGTCGAGCACGATGCCCGAACCCAACCCCTCGCGAGGGGTCGGAGGTGCGGGCGGCCCAAAAAAGAAGAACGGCATGCCCATGCCGGGGTCGAAGGGGGCGGCTTCGGACTCGACGGCGATGTGGACGACGCCGAGCACCGCGGCTTCGGCGACCTGCACCAGCCGCTCCGACATCCCCTCCGTTGCAGTCCCGACATCGACGGGGGCGGCGTGTGCGGCGGTGCTCAGGCCGACGGCCAGAAGCAGCGAGGGGGCGTAGACGATCAGGCGCATGCGGGCTCCACGAGGAACGCAGGTGAATGTCGACCCGCGAGGACCCGTGGCGAGTCCCGCTTGCGAATGTTTGACGAACAGGGAAGGGGAGGCGCGGAGGCGCGGTGGCGTTCTTCGTCGCATTCTGGTGGGCCGTCGCGGTCGGGCTGCCCGCCGCCGTCGCCCAAGTCCCCGAGCCCACCGACACGCCCCCGTCGGAGGCCACGCCGTCGCAGGTGCCGTTCGTGGACGCCGATCCGGAGGCCGTGAGCAACGCGCCGGGGCTCCCGAGCGAGGCCGCGCCCGAGGGGACGGCCTTGGTTGAGCTGGTGGCGACGGTCTCCACGGCGCCGATGGAGGTCGGGACGGTGCGCCGGGTCGGGATAGGCGCGGCCGTCGGCATCCCGACGAGCTTGACGGCGCAGCTTTGGGTCCGGCCCAAGGTCGCGCTGGCGGCGCACATCGGGCCGACGCTGAGCACCTCGGGCTTAAGCGTGCGCCTGCAGGCCGAGGGCGTCGCGATGGAGCTCGCGCATTGGCCGCTCGGACGCCTTCGCCTGGTCGGCCACGGCGGTGTCGACGTGATCGCGCTGTTCGGGCGTGCCGGTGAGGGCCTCCCGGTGCGCGTCGGCGTCCACGGCGGCGCCGGCGTGGACTTCGTCCCGCGCCAGTTCCCAGTCACGGGTTTTGCCGAGGTGGCGCCCGTGTTTTACCCGCTCGATGTGCTTCCCGGGGCGCGGTTTGCGCCCGTGGGCGTCAACGTCGCTGGGGGGGTGCGGGTGTTCCTCGCGCCGCCACGCAACGCCGCCGCGTCGGCGGGGGCGTCAGACCACCGGCAGCGACGGGAGCGCGTCGACCGCCTCGGAGCCACCGTCGTGCCGGATGCTGTAGGCGGGGAGCCCGTCCTCGCCGTCGAACTCGAACAGCCCGAGGCTGCCGCCGGCGCTAGGGAGCAGGCTGTGCCCGTCGCGGAGCCAAGCGACGGCGGTGTCGCGGTCGATCACCCGGTCGGGGAGCCCGTCGAGACGGACCTTGAGTCGGGCGATGCGCCCGTCGGCGATGTCGGCGGCTTGCACGAGGATGCGGGCCATGGCGTCCCTCCGGTGCAGCCCCGCTAACGTCCGTTCGGCGAGGGACGCAACGCGACGTCCTCGCAGCGGACTTGCTGCTGACGGTGCGCGCGCGGCGCAGGCTGAAGTTGGCCGGGCGCTGGCGAACGCTCCTTGACCAGCACCAAGTCGATCGCCGTGAGATCGTCGGCGTCGTCGGCATGTGCGCACCACCAAGCGAGTAGCGGCGTCCGTGCCGGCTCCCACGCCTTGCCCCACAGGCCGTTCATGTATTTGTTTGCTCGGATCGAGCCATATCGGCTGGGCAGATCCGGCGGCCGCGCGTCTGTGGGGGCCTCACCGGTGTACAGGTCCACCGCGGGTGTCGCCCCGCGGTAGGCATCGAGCCGCCACCACCCGTCCCATTTCGAAGGTTCGGGCGCGTACATCGACCAGTCTTGATCGAGCCTGAGCTTGTAGACGCCGAGCCGAAGCGTCCCTGACGGACCGTCGTCCGGGCTGGGTGTGACATGGGCGACGTTCCACCATGACAGGACGCCGATCAGCAGGGCCGCGACGACCTGCTGGGGCCGTGCTGCGGCGCGCGCGGACGTCGAAGGGGGGGCAAGACCGGCAGCATCCCACCACGACCCTGGGATCAACACGACCCATGCCGCGATGCACACCCACGGGAACCAGCCGATCTCGAGCGTGACCTCGAGCCCCAAGTGGAACGCCCAGAAGGCGAGCACCAGCGCGCCGCGCACGGCATCGCGGCGCACCGGGACGAACAGCAGCAGCGGTCCGAGCAGCTCCAGCCACAGCGTGGCGCGCGTGCCCCACAGCAGCAGCGTCGGCCAACCGAGCAGCGCGCTGCCGGGCCCATCGACGAAGGTGTCGTAGTTGAGGGCGTACCAGCCCGCGGTGCCGTCAACCCAGGCAGCACCTCGCTTTTCGAACCACGAGACGAAGTAGATGGCGAACAACTGGAGCGTGACGCCCGCGCTCGCCCACGAGGTCACGCGCGCAGGAGCGGACGCGTCTTTGCGCGCGTCCCAGCTGGCGTACGCGCCGATCGGGAGCAGCGTCGCCCACATCAGCATCGCGTTGAGGACGAGGTCGCTGCCGTACATCGTCAACGGGTTGCGCGCCTGGAGCGACACCCCGACGGCCCAAGCGACGGCAGCCGCGGTCCGGCTCCGCCAACCGACGAGGAGGGCGACGCCTGCGAGGCCGAGCAACGCGACCCAGACGGCCCATAGATCGTGGCCGCCGACCTCGAACGGCAGCGAGGGACGCCAAGGGCCGATCTTGCTCATCGAGAGCGGAAGCCAGCCGTCGCTCGCCCACAACGCCGGGGTGCGCGCGCGGTCGACGGCGTCGACCACCACCACGAGGCCGAGCGCCATGCGCCAAGCGGCGAGGGAACGGACGTCGATCGCGAACCCTGCTTCGAGCAGCGCGCGGAGCCGCGCGCCGCGGATCGACCTCACTGACACGAACCGTCGTCGATCTTGGCGTCCGCGTCGTAGTTGCTGGCGAAGACGTCGGTGCATCCCGAGCACGGCTCGATGAACACGTCGGCCTGCAGACGCTCGTAGGCGCCGGTGGTGTCGCGCGGCGGCCGGGTGACGTCCCACGCCGAGACCTCGGTGCCGCACATCGAGACGGTGCCGCCCGGACCGAAGTCGCCGAGAGCATCGCCGATGGCGACCTGGCACTGGAACCCGCCGTCGAGGATCAGACGCTTCTCGTAGGACTGGTTGGCGCGGCCGGCCATGTTCTCGCGGTACGCCTCGTAGCCGTTGCACGTGACGATCAGCGTGGTGTCGCCGGGGAAGCCGTCGAGCGCCAGACCGATGTCGAGGAAGCCGAAGCCGCCGAAGTCGCAGGTGCCGTCGTCCTTGGTCGCCTGCGCGTTGTAGTTGAGCGCGCGCGCGTCGGTGCAACCGTAGACGAACCGGCAGCTGTCGTCGTCGAGCGTGGCCGCCGGGTCGTAGTTGTCGGCGATCGGGTCCATGCAACCCTCGAC
>JBEIFN010000111.1:0-6917 GCA_040382435.1 Alphaproteobacteria bacterium | reverse complement strand
TGGGCAACGCCGACGTCAAGGTCGTCGAGGGGATCAACCTCCCCCGATCGGCGGTGAACCGGGTGCAGCTACGGCTCGATGGGGGAGGCTCCGATGCCTGGGACCCCGATTGTGTGCAGGTGGTGCTCGACGGCGAGGTGATCCACGCCAGCGACCCCGGCGTGGTCTTTGGGGACGGCAGCGGCGAGGTCTCGAGCTGGACGGCGCCCGGCGGACCGACGGTCAACCGCACCACCTGCCATCCCTCCCGCCTGACCCACGGGCCGTACCCGGGCGCGGTGGGGGCCTACGACGCCCGGCTCTGGTTCCGCACCGACGCGACGCGCCGGACCGAGATTCGGGTCGTTCCGCTCGGCGCGAACTTGGGCGCAGCACCGGTGATCGCGGTGCGCTACCCAGCGGCGTCGCAGGATTTTGCCGAGGTCGTCTCGGTGTACGGGCTCCAACCCGACACGGCCTACGCCTACCGGGTGACCGCCGACGGGGCCGCGCCCGAAGACGGGGTGTTCCGCACGGCCCCGATGGGGGCCTCGCAGTTCCGGTTCGCGTTCGGGTCCTGCTCACGCGACGATGCGCAGCCCATTTTTGGCATGATCGACGGGCTGGACCCCGACGTCTTCTTGTTCGTCGGCGACAACCACTACGGCAACACCAACGACCTCTCGGACCTGCGCCAGTTCTATCGTTGGGCGCACGAGCGCCCGGAGCGCCGCGCGATGATGCGCAACCGGGCCAACGTCGCGGTGTGGGACGACCACGACTACGTCGGGAACAACACGACGGGGGCGTCGTCGGGCAAGGATCGCGCGCTGCGCGCGTTCGCCGAGTACTGGGCGAACCCTTCGTATGGCTTGGCCGCGACGCCAGGCATCTTCTCGACATGGGACTGGGGCGACGTCCGGTTCTTCTTGCTGGATGACCGCTACTGGCGCGGCCTCGACGACAACATCCTCGGCAATGCGCAGACTGCGTGGCTCAAGGACCAACTACGAGCCTCGACCGCCACGTTCAACGTGCTGGTCGACGGGTCGGTGTGGACGCCGGAGAAGACCGGCGACGGCTGGGGGGACTACCCCGCGGCGGTCGACGACCTGCTCGCGTTCGTGCGCGACGAGGGCATCGAGGGCGTCGTGTTCCTCTCAGGCGACGTCCATCGGTCCGAGCTGCGCCGCGTCGCCGGTGCGCCGGGCGGCTACACCGTGCCTGAGCTGATCAGCTCGCCGCTCGCGAACAGCAACAGCGCGTGCGACGATGCGAACTCGCATGTCACGTGCGCCGACAGCGACGACTACGTGATCGCGGTCGACGTCGACACGACGCTGGCCGACCCGTGCATGACGGCGACGCTGTACGGCTCCGCGGGCAACACGGTGAAGACGTGGACGTTCTGCGCGTCGTCGCTCCGCAACCCGACCCCGCCGGCGCGCGCGCCGCGCCCCGACTTCGACGCGGACGGCTACGCGGACCTCGCGATCGGCGTACCGGACGAGGACGTCGGCAGTGTGGTGGATGCCGGAGCGATCCACCTGTTCTACGGGGGCACCGACGGCGCCTCGCCGCTCGACGAGACGCTCCTCGATCAGGACAGCTCGGGGTTCCTCGGAGACCCTGAGACCTCCGATCGCCTCGGAAAGGTGATCGCGACCGGCGACTTCGACGCCGACGGATTCGACGATGTCGCGCTCGGCGTGCCTGACGAGAACATCGGGAGCGACACGAACAGCGGGTTCGTCGAGGTGCTGTACGGCAGCCCGTCGGGCCTGACCACCGCCGGGATGCAGCAGTTCTTCCAAGGGAGCGGCGGCCTCGGAGGGGCCACCGAGGTCGACGATGCCTTCGGTGCGGCGCTCGCCGTCGGGGATTTTGATGGCGACGGCTACGACGACCTCGCCGTGGGTGTCCCCGGGGAGGACGGCGCGGGGTTGGTCGAGGTCCTTTATGGCGGACCTTCGGGGCTGAGCGTCTCGGGCTACCAGACGTTTGACCAAGAGAACACGGGCGGGGTGTCGACGAGCGAGTCAGGGGACGACTTCGGCGGTGCGCTCGCGGCCGGTGACTTCGACGGCGATGGGTTCGCCGATCTCGCGATCGGGCACCCCGGCGAGGACATCGACGGCATCGTGGACGTCGGGATGTTCACCGTCGTGTTCGGTGCACCTTCGGGCCTGCTGAACACGCGCGACCAGACGTTCCATCAGGACACGGCGGGCGTGCCGGGAAGCCCCGAGACGGGGGACGGCATGGCCAGCGTGCTTGCCGCCGGAGACAGCGACGCCGATGGCCGCGACGAGCTCGCGGTGGGCTTGGCGGGAGAGGCGATCGGGGCGGTCTCGGACGCGGGGTACGTGATCGTCTTGCGTGGGGCGGCCGGCGGCCTGTCGACGACCGGGTTGTTCGCGGTCGAAGGGACGGACCTGGGCTGGAGCCTCGGTAGCGACGACGCGCTCGGCGCGGCCTTGGCGTGGGGGGACGCGAACGCCGATGGGTACGCGGACCTCGCGATCGGCGCGCCCGGCCGCTCGGTAGGTGGGGAGGACGGTGCGGGAACCGTCGCCCTGTTGTGGGGCGGGCCCGCGGGCCTGTCGGTCGCGGGGTGGCTCGCGCTGGAGCAGGAGCCGGTGCCGTTCATCGGATCCGAGGCCGGTGATGGTCACGGCAGCGCCGTTCGCCTGCTCGACGCGGACGGTGACGGGGACGACGAGATCGCGTGCGGCGCGCCCGACGAGGACCTCAGCGCGGGCGCGGACGCCGGGATGGTCACCGTGTTCGGGGTCAGGACGCTCTCGGCGTCGGAGGCCCAGCGCTGGTACCAGGACATGCCCGACGTCGGCGGTGACGCCGAGGCGGGTGACGGATTCGGCGCGGCGCTGTAAGGCCGATGCGTGGAGGGTGGATGAGCGATCCTGATTTTCGCGCGCTGCAGGCGGCGGCGTACCCCGACGGTGAACCGGGTGAGGTCGCCGATCTCGAATCCCTCTGGCGCGCCCTGTTCGGCTTGGAGAGCTGGGTGTTTCTGGTTCATCCACGCCGGATCGCACAAGGCGAGGATCCTTACCCCTTCATCGCCAACGTCAGCGGTCAAGGCTGGTTGTTCGTGTTCACCTCGACAGCGGAGGCCGCCGTGTTCTCCGAGGCCCAGGGGCTGCGGTCCGACGACGGGTCGACGTACACGCTCGGGATGGGTCCGCTCGCCGCGCTCGGCTGGATGGCCGACGCGCTCTCCGACGAGGTGACGGCGGTGCAGTTCAACTACGGCGACGCCGGTTGGTCCGCGCCGCCCTCGCAGGTCGCGATCATCGCGGGCCACCTCGGGTTGACGGACGGATGAAGCGACGCGTGCTGTTCGTCTGTCTCGGCAACATCTGCCGTTCTCCGGCGGCCGAGGGCGTTCTTCGCGCCAAGTTGGCTGAGGTAGGCCTCGA
Organism: Alphaproteobacteria bacterium; assembly: GCA_040382435.1. Lineage (GTDB taxonomy): Bacteria > Myxococcota_A > UBA796 > UBA796 > JBEIFN01. Next base: position 3,495 of record JBEIFN010000111.1, on the reverse strand, counting down.
GGCGTCGATCGAGGTCGACTCCGCTGGCACGGGGGGCTGGCACGCCGGGGAGCTGGCTGACCCGCGGATGCGTGCTGCGGCGCTGCGCCGTGGTGTCGCGCTCACGCACCGGGCGCGGCAGGTCCAACGCGCCGACCTCGACGCGTTCGACGAGGTGCTCGTGATGGACGACGACAACCTCGCGAACGTGCGTCGACTGGCAGCGGGGAGCGCGACGCGCGCGGTGGTGCGCAAGTTTTCGGACTTCGCCCCGCCAGCGCGCCTTGTGCCAGACCCGTATTACGGGTCGGAGGCGGACTTTGAGGCGGTGCTCGACCTGCTGGAGCGCGCCGCGGACGGGTGGCTGACGTCGTTGACCGAGGCTTGACGTAAGGGGCCCGCGCGCGGGCCGAATCGCGTAGGACGCGGAGGGCGCGTGACGTTCGTACAATGGGAATTTCTCGTCTTCCTCACGGTCGTCTACGCGCTGTACTGGGGGCTTCCCAAGCTGCGCTTCCAGAACGCGATGCTCGCACTGGCGAGCTGCATCTTCTACGGGTGGGTCCATCCTTGGTTCTTGGTGCTGTTGTTCGCCAGTTCTCTGCTGGACTTTGCCGCGGGCATCCTGATGGAAGATCGTCCGGCGCGGCGCAAGCTTTGGCTGGCTTTGAGCATGGCCGGCAACCTCGGGATGCTTGCCTATTTCAAGTACTGCGACTTCTTCCTTGAGAACGTCGCCGCGGCGCTCACGGCGCTCGGGGTCGAACACAGCATCGCGACGCTCGGCATCTTCCTGCCGGTCGGTATCAGCTTCTACACGTTCCAGACGATGTCGTACTCGATCGACATCTACCGTGGCGAGCTCAAGGCCGAGCGAGACCTCATCGACTACGTCGTGTTCGTCACGTTCTTCCCGCAACTGGTCGCCGGTCCGGTCGAGCGAGCGGGGAACCTCCTCGCGCAGGTCAACGCGCCCCGGCGCTGGACTGCGGACCAGCAGCTCGCGGGTGTCACGCTGGCGATGTGGGGGGCGTTCAAGAAGGTGTGCATCGCGGACGTGATCTCGCCGTACGTCGACCGCATCTTCGTGCTCACGGACCCCTCGTTCGCGCTCGTTGCGCTGGGAGCGGTCGGGTTCTCGATTCAGATCCTCGCGGACTTCTCGGGCTACACCGACATCGCCCGCGGCGTCAGCCGGTTGCTCGGCTTCGAGCTGATGAAGAACTTCGACCACCCCTACATCGCCACGGAACCCTCCGATTTCTGGAAGCGGTGGCACATCAGCTTCTCGTCGTGGATCCGGGACTACGTCTACAAGTCGGTGGGCGGCAACCGGGGCGGCTTCTGGGCGCAGACGCGGAACACGTGGATCGCGATGCTTACCTCCGGATTTTGGCATGGTGCGAGCTGGAACTTCGTCCTTTGGGGTGCGTACCATGCGGCTCTGACGACGGGCTACCGTCTCGTCAAGCCGCGCGTGCCGGCGGCGCTTAGCGACGCGCGCTGGGGTCGGCCGGCGGCGATCGTGTTGATGTACGCCTTCACCTGCTTTGGCTGGTTGATCTTTCGCGAGACGCACCTCGATCGCCTCGCGCGCTACGCGACCCTCTCGCCCTTTGTCTTGCCGGACGACCACAAGGTCGCGGCGGTCGTGTTCCTCACGACGATCCTCGAGCTTGCGGCGCCGCTCGTCGTCGCTTTGTGGGTCGAGACGCGGTTGTGGCCGCGTCTGAAGGATCGTCCGGTCGCGCTGCCGCTGCAGACGACGATGTGGGCGGCGTCCGCCGTTGCGATCGCGGCGTTTGTACGAAGCAATGACGCCGACTTCATCTACTTCCAGTTCTGAGGCACCGATGAACGACACGTCGACGTCCCGGTCTGGTTCGCGGTGGGGAGCCTGGTTCTCTCCGCTGCTGCTGTTGTTCTTGGTCTGGCGGATCTGTGGGATCCCCGACGCCGCCGTCGAGGGGGAGGTCGCTGAGAAGGGGAGGAAGGTCCTCGAGTCCGAGGCGGAGCTCGCCGCGCACGCGCCCCCCGAGGTCGTGGTGATGGGCAACTCGGCGTCGTTTCACGGGGTGGACGCGGACGCGCTCGGTAAGGCGTTCGACGCGTCGGGCAAGGTCGCCAAGATCTACGTGCCCGCGTCGCGCACGCCGGCTTGGTACGCCCTCCTCAAGCACCGCGTCCTTGGTAACGGCTACAAGCCCAAGCTCGTCGTCGTGGTGGCCTCGCACCATCACATGGTCGATCCCGAGACCACCGAGGACCAGGCGCAGCTTCTCAAGGAGCAGGTCACCGAGCCGGACGCCTTGATCGACGAGAAGGTGTTTGGGACCAACGCTTGGTCGGGCCCGTGGACGGAGCTTCGCGCGCGGGCCGCGGCGTGGTTCGAGTGGCCCAAGGACGTCGCCGTGGGCTGGCTACTGGGCGATCCGAAGCAAGAAGGCCTCGCGGCCGCTGGACGTCGTCAGGGCGACGAGGCGCTCGCACGTCTGTTCGACCTCGAACACGGCACCGATCTCAGCCTGCATCAACGGATCCTGCCGGTCGCCGCGGTGGATCGTGAGGCGGGTGCCGCGCTCGCCGAGCAGACGGAGTTCGATCCCGAGGCGTCGATGCTCGCGGACGTGGCCGCATTGGCCGAAGAAAACGGGATTCGCATCGTGTTCGTGTCGTTCCCGATGCCGTCGTCGAACCACGCGCCACGGCCCGGCGTGCAGACGCAGCAGGCGACGATTGCCCTGCTCAACCGCTACGACGCGGGCTGGCTCGACCTCAGCCGTGTTCCGCTTCCGGATGCGGCGTTCTTCGACCACATCCACCTCAACGCCGGCGGGCGCCGTCAGTTCACCGAGGCGCTCGTGCAGGCCCTGCTCCGTCTCGACCCGCTCAACCCGGCCGGCATGCCCGATGGGTTGATGCCGCTGGTGGCGTCCTCGGTCACGCGCGAGGGCGACCCGACGCCGCCGCCACCGCCGCCGGCGCCGCGCCCGCAGCGCGACTGCCAGTTCCTCCTTCCGATGCCGGCCTTGGAGGCGTACGCGAACAAGACGCTGTACGACCGGTTCGGCCTCGCCGATGCGTCGCCTCTACGCGCTTGGATCGGGGATACGGCGCTCCTTCCGCACGTCAAGGGGGAGGCTCAGGCGTGTGATGGCAGCTTCGTCCACGGCCATACTGGCGTTCTGGTCTCGCCGAAGGGCGGGTCCCTCGAGGGCGTCGAGCTGCGCCTTGGCTGGGATCCTGCGTTCCCGTCGACGATGAAGGAGCGCAACCAGCCGGCCGATGCGTACTGGGTGTATCCGGGAACGGTGGTCACGTTGTCGTTCGACGAGGCCTGGGACCCCGCGCGCGGTGCGTTCGGCGTCAGCGTCGATGGGCTGGCCGTCGGGGGCCCGGGACCGTGGACGGTCGAGGTGGGTCAAGATCAGTTCGCGCTAGAAATGGTCGGAGGGAAGCCGAAAGGCACCGCAGTGTTGCCGGCGCCTACGGGTCCGTGGACGATCCGCATTCGCG
>JBEIFN010000110.1:0-6954 GCA_040382435.1 Alphaproteobacteria bacterium | reverse complement strand
TCGGAGCGGCCGAACCACCGGATGTACGAGCAATGGCACCCGCTCGGGTTGGTCGCCGTCATCACCGCCTTCAACTTCCCGCACGCCGTCTGGGCCTGGAACGCGCTCCTCGCGCTCGTCTGCGGGGACGGCGTGCTGTGGAAGCCGTCGCTCAAGGCGCCGCTGACCGCGATCGCCACCCACCGCATCTGCGACGCCGTCATGGAGCGCCACGGTTTTCGCGGCGTCCTCGGGTTGATCTGCGGCGAAGATGCCGACGTCGGTGAGGCCCTGATCCACGACCGGCGGTTCCCGCTCGTAAGCGCCACGGGCTCTTGCCGCATGGGACGGCACGTGGGGGCCGTTGTTGCGGGTCGTCTCGCCCGCTCGCTGCTCGAGCTCGGCGGCAACAACGCGATCATCGTCAACAAGGACGCCGACCTTGATCTGGCCCTGCGGGCCGTGGCGTTCGGCGCGATGGGGACGGCCGGTCAGCGCTGCACCTCGACGCGGCGGCTGTTCCTCCACGCCGACATCGCGGAGTCGTTCCTCGACCGCTTGGTCGCCGCGTACCGCTCGGTTCGTGTCGGTGATCCGCTCGAGACGGGCGTGCTCGTCGGGCCGCTGATCGACGCCGACGCGGTGACGATGTTCGAGGACGCTTGCGACGCTGCGCGCGCGCAGGGCGCGGAGCTGCTCGTCGGCGGGACCCGCGTCGACGGTGCTGGCTACTTTGTCCGGCCCACGATCTTCCGGGCCGACCCGCATCTGCCGATCGTTCAGCACGAGACCTTCGCGCCGATCCTCTACGTGTCGACCTTCACCGATCTCGCGGATGCGATCGCTTGGCAGAACGGGGTGGACCAAGGCTTGTCCTCGGCGATCTTCACCGACTCGTTCCGCGCGGCCGAGAACTTCCTCGGTCCGGCCGGCTCGGACTGCGGCATCGCCAACGTCAACATCGGCACCAGCGGCGCCGAGATCGGGGGCGCCTTCGGTGGCGAGAAGGACACCGGCGGCGGCCGTGAGTCCGGCTCCGACGCCTGGCGCGCCTACATGCGGCGGCAGACCTGCACGATGAACTGGGGGACCGACTTGCCGCTCGCGCAGGGCGTCAGCTTCGAGATCGGCTGATCTCCTCGTCGATGACGACGCGGCCGTCCTGCCACTTGGCAGGATGGCCCGCGAACGCGGCGTCGGCGTCGTACAGGATGCCGTCGAAGCGCACGCCGCCCTCGAAGCGGACGTAGCCTTCGAGCAGATCGCGTCGCCAGAGCTGGTAGTGCTTGCCGCAAAATCCACGCGCGCGGTGCGTGCCTTCGCACGCAGGCACCTTGCAGCCAAGCGGTGTCGTCGGCGCGGGCGCGGGTACCGACGTTGGCGCTGAGGAGGCGGAGGTGTGGGACGCCTCGCCGTCCGGCCTTCCCAACCGTTCCAGCCGCGCGTGCAAGGTGGCGACGGCGGCCGCTGCTGCGTCGGCTTGTGCGGTGGCGGCGTGGGCGGCGCGATCGGCCTCTCTCGCGCGCCCGGCGACGGCGGCCGAGGCCGAGGCCATCGCGCGAACCCCGGCGTCGAGGGCGTCGATGGCGGCCACTGCGGCGCGTCGCGCCTCGGCGCGTTGGCCGCGGGTCAGTGACGCGATCGCCAGCGCCGTGCTCGGTCCTGCGTCTTGTCGTCGCGTCAGCACACCGCGCACCTCTTGGGAGGCTGCGCGAAGGTTGGCATCGATGGCGAGGAGGTCGTCGAGGGTTCGTGCCGTCTCTCGCAGGACGGAAGGCTCGATCCCCGCGACGCGATCGAGGCGGCGCTCGATGAACGACTGAACCGGTGCCTTGCCGGAGGCCGGCAGTTTTGACAGCAGCCAGCGGACCGCATCGGAGGGCAGGCGCATCAGCCCCGCGCCTCTTCGAGGGCGTTCACACCGTCGGTGGCGGATTCTGCGGTGGTCAGCGCGGACTGCGCGACCGCGACGGCGCGTTCGGCCGTGTTGCGAGCGGCGTCCAGCCGGGACTCCGCGTCGGCGAGCTGCGACTGGATCACGGCGAGGGTGCGTTCGGCGCGTTCGAGTCGCTCGGGGGCTTCGGCCCACGCTGGGTCGTCCTCATCGGCCCCATCGGTGAGCAGCGCCGCGAGATCGTCGTCGGCGTCGAGCGCCTGAACGGCTTGCTGCAACGCGGAAATGTCGGCGGCACGTTCGGCGGCGGCACGCTGAAGGGCGGTCACGCGGTCGGAGAGGGCGTCGAGCTCGCCTTGGCGGACCAGCCCGCGGCGCTCGATGGCATCGTCGATGAGATCGTTCAAACCTGCCTCGAAGGCAGCGCGGGCGGGTTCGGCGATCCAACGCAACAGGCGGCGGCGAAGGGACACGGCGTCTCCAGCGTCAACGAGGAAGGGACGGCTCCGACGTGAGCCATCGGTCGGCGTCGTCCGGGTTCGCGAGCACGGCTCGCAGGATGGTCCGGAACCCCTCGTTGGACAACCCCCCGACATCGAGCGGGATGTCGAGCGCGATCTGGCCCGACAGGCCGTCCATCATGGCTTTGAGCAGGGTTGCGACGAGGAAGGGGTCCATGGGACGGAACGTGCCCTCCGCGACCCCGTGCGCGAGGATCCGGGTGACGGCGTCAACAAAACGATGGTGCAAGGCTTGTAGTTCTGCCGCAAGCGCGAGGTCGCGGAGCGCGGCCTCGGACATCATCAGGTGCAGTCGAGAGGACTGGCCGCCCATGCCGAGGAACTGAAGGTACGAAGTGCCGACGGCGATGAGCCGTTCGACGGCGGGTGCCGAACCGGCTTCCGCGGCTTCGAGGAACGCGTAGGTCTCGTCGTGCGCTTGCAGCACCAACGCAAGAAACAGAGCGTCTTTGCTCGGGAAGTAGAAGTAGACGGCGCCCTTGGAGAGACCTGCCCGCTTCGCGACGTCCTCGACACGGGCTGCGTGAAAACCTGAGGCGTGAAAGCAGGTGCGGGCGGCCTCAAGGATCTGGCGTCGGCGCTCCGACTCGGACTCGTGGCGGGTCATGGATATGCCCGATGGAAGGTGTCGCGACCGCCGGGGACGATGAGGAAGGAGCGCTCGAGCACCTTACCCTTGGCGATGGCACGACGTCGCCGCGCGCCGGGACCGAGCGTCCGCCACCACGCCATCACGCCGACCCAGGTCCCCAGTCCGAACAACGGCGCCACCCACTCCGTACCCGGGAGCGCGGCGAGCAGGCGCAGGACGTGGACAGCGAGCGCGCCCCAGACGAACAGTTCAGCACGGATGGGTACAACGCCGAACAGCGAGACCTGCTCGCCGGGCGTCGAGCGCCCCCACAGCACCAAGCCTACGCCGAGCAACGACCAAGGACCGACAGGTCCTAGGCCGGGGAGGCCCGCTGCTTGAGCGAGCAGCGCGAAGGTCCAGCCACCACCGAGGGCACCGAGCGCCGCCGATCCGAGCTGGCGACGCGTGAAGCGCCGGTCGAGGATCGTCACCAAGTAGGCAGACATCCAGACGGACAGCAGCACCGACAGCGGATCGCCGAGGATGACGAAAAACGTCGTCAACACCGTCCATGGCGCGCCCGACCAAGGCGGCGTCGTCCACGTGAGGTCCGCGACGATCCGCGGCGCCGCGGCGAGGCCGAGCAAGGTGGCGACATACGCCGCGACCAGCCCGATCGCGAGGTTTCGCGGGAGGGGGCTGAGTCGGTCCAGTCCGACCGTGGCCGCTGCGCGCCGTGCCCAAGTCGCCCTCAATGCGCCTCCCCGTGGGTCGGTATGCTCCCCGATCCGACGCCCGGCAAGCCCATCGCGACGCTTGGGCGTTGCCAAGCGGGGGCAGCGTGGCATACCATCGCGCCGCGAGGGGGCATCGCGTGTCATCTGCGATCGATTTGATCGTCGTCGGGGGGACCAGAGACGGCGAGCGCGTCCTGCTCAGCCCGGGTACGCCGTTCCGCATCGGCCGCTCGATGAAGGGCTTCCAGCTCGCGGACCCGTTGGTCAACCTCACGCACGCTGAGGTCCTGTGGGAAGGCGGTTCGTACTGGCTGCAAGACCTCGACTCGGCCACCGGCACCTACCTCGGAGAGGTTCGCCTCGACGCGCGCCCAGTCATGCTTCAGGTCGGGGCCACGTTCCGCGTCGGTGAGACCTCGTTTACGGTCGTCGCGCGGCCGCGGTCGGCGATCTGGCGTATTCTCGGTGGGATCGTGGCCGCAGGGCTCGTCCTCGCGGGCGTGCAGTACTGGCAGTCGACCATCGTCGCGGACTACGATCCCGTCCTCAAGTGGTCCAAGCCGATTCGGCTCGCCGAAGGCCAACAGACGTCATCGCTCGAGATCCCGATGGACTTCGTCCACGAGGTCGGGGTCGACCACCGCGCGCTGAAGATCACCGAGGTCACCGACCACGACAACGACAACATCGACGAGGTGTGGTTGGCTTGGAAGGGCGGGCAGCGCGTCGTGACCTTCCTCGCCGACGGTAGCTGGCGCACCATCGGGGACTTCCCCGAGGACTGCAAGGTCCGCCCGCGTCTGCTCGGCGATGCGGTGCCTGGCGAGTGCTATCAGCCCCCCGGGTCGGTCAAGACGTCGCTCCCCGAGGCGTGCAACCAGTTCGGCGAGGCCGTGCAGTTCCCCGACCTCGACTGCGCCGGCGCGATCTGGCGCGTGATCGACGGCACCTATCGCATCGTGGCCCAAGAGGGCCTCGTGGTGTGGATGCCGCAGACGAAGGTGACGCCGCCGACCGAGGACGAGGTCGCGACCTACGAGAAGAAGAAAAAGAAGGACAAGAACCTCAAGCCCCCGGCCGACCTCGTCGAGCGGCTCGATGGGTTCCCGGTGCCGTACTTGTTCACGCTCGCCGGTGAGCCGTCTCTGCAGGGCTTCCTCGCGGCGCGCGGCATCGACGAGCCGGTGCACTACCTGATCTGCGAAGAGGCGATCCCTGGCATCAAGCCTCAGGTCTTGACGCAGAGTGGCCACATCCGTCAGCTCGCGGTCGGCTGCCTCTCGGACGTCGATCTCGTGGGACCGAAGCGGCAGACGGAGTTCCCCGACATGCGGCCGTCGATGGTGGCTTTCACCGGAACCGGTTACCGCCGGCTGCTCGCTGACATGGCCGTGTTCCTCGGTGGCGCCGAGGAGCCCGCGGCCTTGCCGTCCGACCAAAAGAAGAACTTCGCCTTCCTCAAGAAGACGCCGACGCGCCGCGTCGGGACTGTCCGCGTCACGTTCTCCGGCTCGGAGCTGGTGGGGCAGCCGATCGCCGCCGAGGTTCCGGTCAATACGACCGACCGCTTGCAGCAGACCGAGTTCGCCGACCCGCTCCCGCCACGCTCGTGGACGCTTTTGGTCCGTGACTCGGGGCGGTATGAGCTTGAGGGTTGCGGCGAGCTGGCGATCGAACTCGAGGACTGGCACTGCCTCCGCTCGAAGGGCTGCTCCACCTCGTCGCCGTTCCTCCACGTCCGCAACCCTGGCTGCGGCATCATGAGCGAGACGGTTTACCCGTACGAGAACGGAAGCCACGTCTACGAAGACGCCCACATCCGCGGCAAGTTCATCATCGAGACGGCGGCGCAGGGCCGGCAGCTCGACGTTCTCCGCGTTCGCTTCGCCTACACCCTCAAGGACGCCGTCGCCGGCGCGCTTCCGGGGGAGGAAGGCGCGGCGGTACCCACGCCCGCCGCGCCGCATTGACCCTGCGCGGAGGATTTTTGGAGCCAGGGCTGGACGGCACCTGAACGCCTGACTAATGAACAGGCGTTCCGGAGGTCGGATGGAAGCGCTCACAGATCGGCAGGCCGCGGTGTTGGGCTTCATCGCTCGTTGGGCGGCGGAGCACGGCGTGGTGCCGTCCTACCGAGAGATCGGTGGAGCGCTCGGCATGCGCAGCACCAACGCGGTCAGCGAGCACGTCGGCGCCTTGCAGCGCAAGGGCTACGTCGAGATGGCGTTGCAGAGCGGCAAGGCGAGGGCGTTGCGCCTCACCGCCGCCGGACGCGCCGCGGCCGGATGCGACGACGAGCCCGAGGTGGATCGCGTGCTCGACGACCGAGCCGTCGCGGTGCCTGTTCTCGGCCGGATCGCGGCGGGCTCGCCGGTCCTCGCTGTCGAGGATCACGACGCCTCGATCGTCGTCGACCGGGGCATGCTGCGGGCGCAGGGCGATGTGTTTGCGTTGGTCGTTCGCGGCGACTCGATGATCGACGACGGCATCTTCGACGGCGACTTCGTGTTCCTTCAGCGGGCGTCGCAGTTCCGCGACGGCGACGTCGTGGGCATTCAGGTCGACGACGAGGCCACCGTCAAGCGCGTCTGGCGCGACGGCGCTCGGCTCAAGCTCGTCCCGTCCAACCGTGAGATGGAGCCGTTCTACGCCGATACCCGGCAGCACGACGTCCAGGTGCTCGGTCCTGTGGTCGCGGTCTTCCGTCGGATGTGAGCGCAGACGTCGGTCACCTCGGTCACGTGGCCGGGGGGCCGCTTGGAGACCGGTCGAGCGTGGGCGTCTGGGTTCGCTTCCGTCCGTTCCGGTCGCGCATCGGCCGCGGCCGTGGTCACGCGGCTTCTCGGTGTTTAGTGGGGAAGGCATGGGGCGAGTTTGACGGCCTGGGAGAGCGTGCGAGATCGGCTCGAGGGGCTGCGCCAACGGCGAACACGCGCGTTGTGGCAGGTGGGCGTGGTGCGTTCGGCACTGAGCGTCTGGGGGGTCCTCGCGCTCGCGGCGCTTCCCCCGATGCTCGCGGGGCGCTTCGCGATGGGGCGGCTCGGGGCGGGCCTCAGTTTGGCCGCGTTGGCCGTTGTGGGGCTCGCGCTCTGGCTCGGCGTGGCATGGCGCGCGGTGCGAGCGAGCACCTCGGTCGAGGTGGCGCGCGAGGTCACCGGCGCCGTGGGGACCGGTGTCGAGCTGGTCCTTGAGCGCGGCGGAAACGCCCGCCCCGGGGAGTCCTCCGAGATCCTCGACGCGGTCGCGCGT
>JBEIFN010000109.1:0-6955 GCA_040382435.1 Alphaproteobacteria bacterium | reverse complement strand
TTCGCGGTCGCCGCGCCGGCCGTGGCACCCGCGCGCGCGGGGGTCGACGACGCCGCTCTGGCCGACGTCCTCAACGACCATTGGCGCCTCGTGATGGCCCGGAACCCCGAGTGGGCGAGCACGCTCGGTGACCGCCGCGCCGACGCGCGCGTCTCCGACCCATCGCCCGAGGCGTCCGAACGCTTCTTCCACGCGATCGCAGCCCTCGAACGGCGCGCGCTCGCGATCGACCCGGCCGCGCTCTCTCCGACCGACGCAGGGTGGCGCGAACTGTTCGTGGAGCACCTCGCGACGACCCGCGCCACCGAGGTCTGCTACGACGCCTTGTGGGTGCTCTCGCCGCGGCAGAACCCGATGGGCGACCTGTTCGGCACGCTCGATCTGCAACCCCTCGAGACGGGCCGGGACCGCCAGCGCTACCTCGCGCGGATCCGCGCCGCGGCGGGCGCGCTCGACGACCACCGAGCGGCGCTCGAGCTCGGACGTCAGACGGGTCGGGTGGCCAGCGTCACCGCGGTGCGTCGAACGCTGGAGATGGTCGATTCGCAGCTCGCGGAGCCGGTGGCGGCGTGGCCGATCGTGGCGCGCCTTCCAGGAGAGTTGCTCGATGCGAACGAGACGCAGCGGATGATCGACCGCGTCGTCCGCGAGGTCTACCGACCGGCGTTGGCGGACTGGGCGGCCTACGTCCGCGCGACCCTGCTACCGGTCGCACGATCGGACGCCGCTCCGGGCCTCGCGTCGCTCCCCCGTGGGGATGCTTGCTACGCCGCGCGGATCCGCCAGCAGACCTCGCTGCCGCTCACCGCTGCCACCGTGCACCTCGAAGGCTTGCGCGCAACCACGCGCGTCGAAGCGGAGTTTCGCTCGCTCGCGCCGCGGACGCTCGGGGTCTCCGAGCTCGGCGCCGTGTTCTCGCGCCTGGGTGAGGATCCCGCGCTCCGCTTTGAGGACGCCGGCGCGATCGTCGCGACCGCGGAGCGCGCGCTCGCCCGTGCCCAAGCCGCGTTGCCACGTGCGATCGGGGTCCTGCCGCAGACCGCGTGCGTCGTGCGTGAGATTCCCAAGTACGAGGCTCCGTTCACGACGATCGCGTACTACCGGCAGCCCGATCCGGACGGGGGCAAGCCCGGCGAGTACTTCGTCAACACCTACGCGCCCGAGACGCGGCCGACGTTCGAGGCCGAGGCTTTGGCGTTTCACGAGTCCGTCCCCGGTCATCACGTGCAGATCGCGCGGGCCTACGAGCAGCCCGACGTCCCCGCCTTCGTCCGCTACGCAGGCTCCACCGCGCTCGTCGAGGGCTGGGCGCTGTACGCCGAACGCCTCGCCGATGAGCTCGGGCTGTATACGTCCGACACCGCACGCCTCGGCATGCTGTCGTTCGACGCTTGGCGGTCGAGCCGGCTGGTCGTCGACACGGGCCTTCACGCGCTCGGCTGGAGTCGTGAGCAGGCGATCGCTTGGTTCGAGGCGCACACGCCCTTGGCGCGCAACAACATCGAGAACGAGGTCGATCGCTACATCTCGTGGCCCGGTCAGGCGCTTGCGTACAAGCTCGGGCAGCTGACGCTGCTGCGGTTGCGGGCCGAGGCCGAGGTCGCCCTAGGGCCGTCGTTCGACCTTCGCGGTTTTCACGACACGGTGCTCGGGGCGGGTGCTGTGGGCCTGCCCCAGCTCGAAGCGCGGGTGGCGGCGTGGGTCGAGGCGCAGCGCGTCGCGATGGCGCCAGTCGCAACGCACGCGGAGGGGGGCATTCCGGCCGCGGGGCGTTAGAGGCTCGGTGTTCCCTCCCCGGGGCGCTTCGGTCGTCGCGGGACTGCCTTCCCCCCGTCTCCCCGCATCCGCATGTACCCGATGCTGTCTGGCGAGAACGCCGCCTTCCTCGACGATCTCTACCGTGCTTGGCTGCGCGATCCCGCGTCGGTCGACCCGGCGTGGCGCACCACGCTCGAAGCCTACGAGCGCGACCTCGCAGCGAGCGAGGAGCCGCCTGCGCCCGACGCACGGAGCGCGTTCTCGGGCGGGGAGTCGCGTAGCGCCACCGGTGGGGCGAGCGCCGATGCCGTGGCCGACCCCCGTCGGGCGGCGGTGGTGCAGTTGATCAACGCGTGGCGGGTGCGCGGTCACTTCAAGGCCGACATCGATCCGCTCGGGCAGCGCGGCACGCGTGAGCACCCCGAGCTCACCCTCGGCTACTACGGACTCTCCGCCTCCGACCTCGACACCGTGTTCCCCACCTACCCGCTGCACGGGCTGGGGCAGTCGGCGACGCTGCGCGGGATTCTCGGTCACCTCGAGGCGGTGTACGGCGCGCATGTCGGCGTCGAGTACATGAACATCGACGACCTTGAGCAGAAGCTGTGGATGCAGCGCGAGATCGAGACGATGCCGGCTTGGATGCCGATCGATGTCGACGCCGAGAAGCGCGTGCTGCGCAAGCTGTGCGACGCCGAGAACTTCGAGCGGATGTTGCACCAGCGCTTCCCCGGTACCAAGCGGTTCAGCCTCGAAGGCACCGAGACGCTCATCCCGATGCTCGATCGCTTGATCTCGGGCGCGGCGCGCAAGGGCGTCCGCGAGGTCGTGGTCGGAATGGCGCACCGCGGTCGGCTCAACGTCCTCGCGAACACGCTCGAGAAGCCGATCCAGCTCATCGTGCAGGAGTTCCAGGACTTCCGTCAGCCCGTGCATGGTTCGGGCGACGTCAAGTACCACCTCGGCTATTCGTCTGACGTCGTCACCGGCGACGGTCAGCCCGTCCACCTGACGCTCACGCCCAACCCCTCGCACCTCGAGGTGGTCAACGGCGTGGTCGAAGGTCGCGTCCGCGCCAAGCAGGATCGCGTCGGCGATACCGAGCGTCGCCAAGTGATGCCCGTGCTGCTGCACGGCGACGCCGCGTTCATCGGGCAGGGCACGGTCGCCGAGGTGCTCCAGCTCAGCGAGCTCGACGGCTACCGTACGGGCGGCACCATCCACATCGTCGTGAACAACCAGATCGGGTTCACGACGTCGCCGAAGGACTCTCGGTCCACGCCCTACGCTACGGACATGGCGCGGATGATGGGGATCCCGATCTTTCACGTCAACGGCGAGGACCCTGCGGCCGTCACGGCCGTCGTCCGGCTCGCGATCGAGTGGCGGAGCGCGTACCAGCGCGACATCGTCATCGACCTGTACGGCTACCGAAAGCACGGGCACAACGAGGGCGACGAGCCGTCGTTCACCCAGCCGCTGATGTACGAGATCATCCGCAACCGGCCGACGCCGCGCGAGGTCTACGCCAAGCGCCTCGTCGCCATCGGGCATGTCAGCGAGGCCGAGGCCAAGGCGATCTTCGACGCGAGCCGCGCGGCGATCGACGCCGAGGCCGCGTCGACCGAGGATCCGGGCTCTCCCGACGGCGAGATCCTGCGCGAGATCCAGGTGGTCGCCGTCTCTTCGCCGGCACGCGAGCGCTGGAAGGCCTTGTCCGAAGGCGCGAGCCACCAAGAGGTCGACACCGCCTACGACCTTGACCTGCTCCAGCCGTTGCTGTTGCAGGCCAACACGCTGCCCGACGGTTTTCACGCGCACGCCAAGGTCAAGCGCCTGATCGACCAGCGCCGCGAGATGGCCCGCGGTGAGCGCGCGTTGGACTGGGCGATGGCCGAACAGGCGGCGTTCGCGACGCTGCTCGGCGACGGCATCCCCGTGCGGCTCAGCGGGCAGGACAGCGGCCGCGGCACGTTCAGCCAGCGTCATGCCGTGTGGACCGACATCGCGAGCGGCGAGGCGTACTACAGCCTGCAGCACCTCGGGGAGGAGCAGGGGCACTTCCAAGCGATCGACAGCAACCTCTCGGAGTTCGCCGTCTTGGCCTTCGAGTACGGCTGGTCGCTCGACTACCCCGACGCGCTCGTCCTGTGGGAAGCCCAGTTCGGAGACTTCAGCAACGGCGCGCAGGTCGTCATCGACCAGTACATCGCGTCGGCCGAGCAGAAGTGGGGGCGCAAAAGCGGCCTCGTGATGCTGCTTCCGCACGGCTACGAGGGCCAAGGCCCCGAGCACTCTTCGGCCCGCATCGAGCGGTTCCTGCAGCTGTGCGCCCAAGACAACCTCCAGGTCGCCAACTGCTCGACCCCGGCGAACTACTTCCACCTGCTGCGTCGTCAGGCGTTGCGCACCGTCCGCAAGCCGCTGGTGTTGATGGCGCCCAAGTCGCTGCTCCGAAATCCGGCGTGCGTCTCGCCGATCGGCGAGCTGGCCGACGGCGCGTTCCGCAAGGTCATCGCCGATCCGCGCCCGCTCGACACCGCCGCGCTCCGGCGCGTCGTGTTCTGCAGCGGCCACGTCTACTACGATCTCGTCGACCACTACGCGAAGTTCCCCGACGCCGAGCGCGTCGCCGTGCACCGCATCGAGCTGCTCCATCCGTTCCCCAAGGATGAGGTGCGGGCGCTGATCCAGGCGGCTCCGGCCGACGCCGAGGTCGTCTGGTGTCAAGAGGAACCCAGAAACATGGGTGCGTGGCCGATGTTCGATGAGTGGTTTGAGGACGCCCTCCCGCAAGGGCGTCGTCTGCGCTACGTCGGACGGGCCGCCGCTGCGGCGCCGGCGACCGGCTCCCACCGACTTCACCATCATGAGCAGGAGCAGCTCGTCCACGACGCGCTGACGCTCTGAGATCCCCCTCGACCGACCGCCCTCGTTTGGAGCACACCATGGCCACCGACGTCGTCATCCCCCGCATCGGAGAGAGCGTCGCCACCGTCTTCCTCGCCCGTTGGCGCGTCAAGCCAGGCGACGCCGTCACCGAAGGCCAGCCGATCCTCGACATCGATTCGGACAAGGCGTCGATGGAGGTCCCGGCACCCGCGTCGGGGACGCTGACCGAAGCGCTCGCTGCCGAGGGCGATGAGATCCCTGTGGGTGCGGTGGTGGGCAAGATCGCCGAGGGAGTGGCCGCTGCGGCCACGCCGGCGGCAGCCCCCGAGGCCAAGGCCGACGCGGGCACGAAGGCCGGTCCGGCGGCACGGGCCGCCGCCTCCGAGAAGGGCGTCGCCATCGAGGCTGTCGAAGGCAGCGGTCGTGGCGGGCGCGTCACCTCGGGCGATGTCGCCCGGGCCTCTGCGCCTTCGACCCCTGCGCCTGAAGCACCCCGGCCCGCGGCTCCGGCACCGGCGGCACCGGCTCCGGCAGGTCGCCAGACGCGCGTCAAGATGACGCCGATCCGCCGCACCATCGCCCGCCGCCTCGTCGAGGCGCAGAGCAACGCCGCGATGCTGACGACCTTCAACGAGGTCGACATGAGCCGCGTGATGGAGCTCCGCAAGCGGCATCAAGACGCCTTCGTCAAGAAGCACGGCTGCAAGCTCGGCTTCATGAGCTTCTTCGTCAAGGCGGCCGTGGACGCGCTCAAGTCGTACCCAGCCGTCAACGCCGAGATCGACGGCACCGACATCGTCTACAAGCACCACTACGACATCTCGGTCGCCGTGAGCGGGCCGAAGGGCCTGTTGGTGCCCGTGCTTCGCGACGCCGACGCTCTGTCGTTCGCCGAGGTCGAGAAGGGGATCACGGCGCTGGGCGAGAAGGCCCGCACCAGCACGCTCGCCCCGGCCGACATGGAGGGCGGAACCTTCACGATCTCGAACGGCGGCATCTTCGGTTCGATGTTGAGCACACCGATCCTCAACGCGCCGCAGGTCGGCATCCTCGGGATGCACAACATCGTGGAGCGTCCGGTCGCCGTCGACGGTCAGGTGGTGATCCGCCCGATCATGTTCGTCGCGCTCACCTACGACCACCGGATCATCGACGGTCGCGAGGCGGTCGGGTTCCTGGTGCGCATCAAGGAGTGCATCGAGAACCCTGAGCGCTTGCTGCTCGAGGCGTGACCGTGCTGCCGCTCGTCGCTTGGGCCGCCGTGGCGTTCGGCGCCGAGAGCATCGAGCGCGTCGGGGTCGTGGGTGCCGACGGCCCCGACCACATCCGGGTCCCGTTCGAGGTGCCCGAGGGCGTGGTCGAGGTTCAGGTCGTTCACGAGACGACCACCGAAGGCGACGTCCTCGACTGGGGGCTCGACGACCCGGCCGGATTTCGCGGTTGGGGCGGCGGGAACGGCGAGGACGCGATCGTGGGCGTCGAGGCCGCGTCTCGAAGCTACGTGCCCGGACCGATCCCGGCGGGGACGTGGTCCGTCATCATCGGCCGCGCCAAGCTCCGCTCGGTCGAGGCGGGCTACCGCATCCAGATCACGCTGCGGACGGCGGACGAGGGGCCGACGCTGCCGCCACAGCCCGAGCGCCGCCCGTACGCGGACGTGGCCCCCCTCGCGACGGGCTGGGCTTGGTACGCTGGTGATTTGCACGTGCACTCGCGGGAGAGCGGTGACGCGAGCCCGACGATCGACGCGGCGGCGACGGCGGCCCGGGCGGCCGGCCTCGACTTCATGGTGCTCACCGAGCACAACACCGACGCCCACCTGACGCTGCTCGGCGACGCGCAGACGCGCACGCCGGTGCTGCTCGTGCCCGGCATCGAGTGGACGTCGTACGACGGCCACGCGGGCCTGTTCGGCGCGACGGCGTGGGTCAACCACCGGGTCGGGCTGGACGGCTGGACGGCCGAGGATGCGTTCTCCGTCGCGCGCGGTCGGGGCGCGCTGCCTGTGGTCAACCATCCGAGCCTCGATCTCGGGGACCTGTGCATCGGCTGCGCGTGGGATCAGCCCGTCGACCCCGCGGGTGTCGCCGCGATCGAGGTCCTGACGGGCGGGTGGGCGTCGGTGAGCCGCGTCGCGTACGGACCCAACGTCGCGCTGTGGGAGTCCTGGCTCGACGCCGGCGCGCGCATCGCGGCGGTGGGCGGGTCGGATGACCATGCGGCGGGCGAGGGGAGCGGCCCGACCTACAGCCCGATCGGCAGCCCGACGACGCGCTTGTTCGCGCGTGCGTTGTCGGTGCCGGCG
>JBEIFN010000108.1:0-7025 GCA_040382435.1 Alphaproteobacteria bacterium | reverse complement strand
TGCCAACGTGTCGTTCGGCGCCGACCTCGAGATCCCGAGCGATGGCGAGGACGCCGTCGTCTGCCGCGATCTCGGTGTCCTTCGTTCATCGCCGTCCTGGATGCTCGCGGCGCAGGTGGTGGCGCGCGCGCCGGCCGTCACCCACCACGCGGTGGTGACGTTGTCCGCCGCGCCGGGTCCGTCGGATTGGACGCCGTGTCCGGGCTTTGTTGCCGGCGCCGACCCGATCCTGTTCTGGGCGCCTGGCACGGGTCCGCTCCGCGTACCCGAGGGAGCCGGTGTGCCGCTGGCGGCCGACCAGCACCTCATCCTCCAGGTGCACCTCCATCCGCTGGGGGTGCCGGGGCCGTATGCGGCGCCGGAGGTGCAGCTGGTGTTGACGGAGGAGAGCCCGGCCCGCTCGGCCTCGTTGTGGATGGTCGGAGACGCCCGCGATGCATCCGAGGGCTTGCTCCCCGGTCCAGGAGACGAGGCGGCGCCGACATTTCGCATCCCAGCAGGCTCGGTGGCCCACACCGAGACGATGGAGATCACGCTTCCGGATCGCGACGACGTCCTGCTGTGGGGGATCGGCCACCACATGCACCGGTTCGGCGACGCGATGGCGACGTGGTGGACGCACGAGGGACAGACGTCGTGCTTGCTCGCGACACCCGAGTGGCAGATGGATTGGCACCGCCTGTACCTGCCCGAGCCCGACGCCCCGATCCGGTTGACGGCGGGCGATACGTTGCGTCTGCGCTGCAGTTACCGCAACGACCTCGACCACCCCGGGGCGGCACGCGCGTACGCGGAAGCGGGCGTGGACGGTCCGGTCGATATCGGACTTGGCACCGGGCCGATCGACGAGATGTGTCTCGCGCTCCTCGGCCTCGTCGAGCCGTAATCACTCGTTGCTGGCTCCGGGGGTGCCGCCGTTCACCGCCGCCCAGCAGTCACCGGGGCAGCAGTCGCTGGTGCGAGCGAACGAAAAATCGGTCGTCGCGACCGGGAGATCGAAGGAGGCCGTACGTCCGAGCGGGTCGGTGAGGACGAGCGTCTCGCCACCGTTCGCCTTGAGGCTGAAGCCCACGTGATCGGGGCCGTCGAGGAGGTCGCCGTCGGCGTACAGCACGAGAAAACCACCGGGAGGGATCGACAGGTTGCTCGGGAGGATCGTCTGGTCGGGGACGGCGGGGTC
This sequence comes from Alphaproteobacteria bacterium, assembly GCA_040382435.1. GTDB lineage: Bacteria > Myxococcota_A > UBA796 > UBA796 > JBEIFN01. The sequence goes on along the minus strand of JBEIFN010000108.1, from coordinate 5,845 downwards.
GTCGGTGATCTCCCAGCCGCCGAGGTTGATCGAGGTCGCGCTCGGGTTGTGCAGCTCGATCCAGTCCGGCGCCGTCCCGTCCGCGAGGACGAGCGCGAGGTCGTTCGAGGACATCACCTCATTGATGCACAGGACGTCCAGCGGGAGGGGGTTGGATTCGGTGGCTGCCGAGTCGGTGGTGTCTGTCGTGTCGGTCGACGAGTCGGCTGCGGTGTCGGCGCTGTCGGCCTTGTCGCCGACGTCGGCGCTCCCGCCGCAGGCGGACCACGCCAAGGCAGCAGCGGCGGTGGAGAATCGTTGGACCGAGCGTCGCATGGGTTCCTCGCTTTGCCCCCATCTTAGCCGTTCAGGCGGCGCGTCGCATTTAGCGACCCGGACGTTCGAGGGCGCCGCGCGTCCAGAGGACGGGTACGCCGGCCTCGACCTGCACGCCAAGTTGAAGCCAGACCGTGTGAACAACGGCCCCTCGGGTGGTCGCGGTCAGGCCCGCGTTCGGCGCGTAGTGGGTTCCCTCGTAGCCGAGCGCTGCCATGAACGGGACGTGCCCACCGAGCCGCGGCAGGCGCGGTCCGCCGCCGATTCGCCAGGTCCAAGCAGTGTCGTCGCGGGTCTGGCGGTTGGCATCATGGACGTCGGCCCGCAGCCAGGCCACGGCAGGCAGGTCCGGTCCCGTGCGGACCCACAGGGAGCCCCCAGCAGGCCGCAGTGTCGCATCGCCCTCCATACCCTCGGCGACGAGCGTCTCGAGGCCGCCGGCGAGCCAGCCGTGTTCGACCTGCACCGCAGCGCCGAAGCGGTGGTTCTTCACGCCGGTCAGGCCGCGGGTCCCGTAGCGGGCGTGTCCCATGACGTTGAGACGAAGCGGTGGATCTGCGACAGCGGCGAGAGGACGCACCACCACGGTCGTGGACAGGTCCTTGCCTTCGTTGCGTTCGCGGAGGTTGGCCCCTTCGCCGGCGGTGGCTGCGATCGTGACCGAGACCACGTCCTTCGGGGCGGTCCAACCGAGCCAGCCGCCGACGTCGCTGCGCGGGAGCAATTGACGATCCTCGGCGTAGGTTGCCGCCACGGGGCGCAACGACCAGGCGGGCTCCAGCGCCATCACCCAGATGTCGTCGACGAGTCCGGCAGCGCCGCTGATCCCGTGCTTGCGGTCGTCGAGCCGTGCCTCCGCGAGGGGCAATGTCGGAACGAAGGCCTCGCCATCGATGCCGATGTAGCCCGTCGTTCCTCCACTTCGAGTGGCCGACAGCGCGACCCGCAGCTGAGCGGGACCCAGGCCCCACAGGCCGAGTTCCAACCGGCCTCGCGACAGATCGAACCGACGGCTGATGCCATCGTCCGGGACTTGCGCGCTGAAGCGACCGGCGATGTCGGCCCGTACGCCGAGGCACGGCGATACGGGGCGCTGGCCGGGGGCCGGGGCAGCGACGAAGCGCTCGGTCACCAGCGCGGAGCACGGCGCGGGAAGGGTGGTTGTGGGAGCGGTCTCGACCACGGCGATCGGCTCCGTCGCGGCGGGCAGCTCGGGCGTCATTCGATCTCCTCGAGCATGGGGGCGCCGAGGCGCGATGCGCCAAGATCGGGCCCGAGGTGCTCGAGCATCTGCCGTAGGGCCTCGACGTCGGCGTAGAGCTGTTGCAGGTCGCGATCTGTGGCCGCGTCCAACTCGGCGCGCAGCGCTTCACGTCGGCCCGACAGCTCGGTGCGGAGAATCGCGGCGGCGTCCTCGCCGGCGAGGGTCGGTGCGTTGCGATGGGCGCCAGCGAGACGTCGAGCGAGGGCGCCCGCGAGCGCCGCGACGTCCTCCGGCGTGGTCTTCCCCTCGGCGAGGTCGTCGGCGAGGTCGTCGGCTTCGAGACCCGCGGGAAGATCGGACCAAGAGGTCCGCTTGAAGAGCTGGGCGCCGTCGGCGACACCGAGCAGCCACGGGTCGAGGTCGTCGTGCGACCACAGGGCGTCGGCTGGCGCACGGACACGGTCGACCGAGGGGCCGAGCGTGGCGACCATCGGCCGAAAGCGCCCCGGGATGAGGGGAGGGTCGACGACTTCTCGCAGTTGCACGAGGTGGTCGTCCGCGTCGGACGCCGAGTCGCCAACATCCCACAGGACCAGGTAGCGGACGGCGGGCTGACTCGCGACGCCCGCGCCATAGCGGCGCGCCGCATCGACGACTCGCGCCCCGGGTGGCAGGTCATCGAGTTGTCGCCACAGCCGTTCGACCTGGGCACGCTCCGCGGGCGTGAGCGACAGGACACCATCGCCGCTCGTATCCGGCGCGGCACCCGTAAGGAACGCACGTTCCGGCTGGAACACGGAGCGGCCGGTCAGCGTCTCGAAGGCGACCCTTCCGAGCGCGTCGGATTCGGCACGCTCCGCGGCGCGGCCGAGAGCTTCGCCCTCCGTTTTCGGGGCACACAGGTCGGGTACGCGTTCGGTTTGGATGGTGTCAAAGTAGCCGTCCGCCACGGCGTCGGTCAACGACGCGGCGCACGCGGCATCACACGCGCCCGAAAGGTCGGCGGCTAGGCGCACCCCTAACAGAAGCCGACGCAGGTCCCAGGTCCATGGGCCGTGGCCGGAGCCGTCGAAGTCCTCGAGATCGATGCACAGCGGCTGGTTGTAGACGGTGGCCGGTAGGTGGGGGGCGGCGAAGAGCGAGAAGTTCTCGGGGTGTGGATCGCCAGCCAGCCAGATGGCGTCGGCTCCGGGGGTCGAGAGGAACTGTGTCGCGACACGGGTGGCACCGGGCCGCGCTTGGTCGGCCCAAGCGACGCCGAGGGTGCCGCGAAGGAACGCGTAGGGGTCGTTGGCCATCGTCGCGAGCTTGGCCTCAAACAGTGACGCGTCCCGCGAGAGCCAGACGGCGTTGTCGCGGAGAAGCGCGTCCACGAGCCAGTCGGCGCGTGCGTCCTCGGCGGTCGGTGGGGCGCATCCGAGCCCCAAAAACAGAAGTGCCAGCATCGTGGCCCTGTAAGAAGGGCGCGTGCCGGCACGGTCTCAGCGTTGCGTCACGAGGGTTGCGGTTGTGTGCCGTCCTCGCGACCCAACCGGGTGGATCTCAGCTGAGGGCTTCGCGGAAGTGGTGCGAGCGGTCCTCGAGCGATACCCAGAACTGCTTCCACGGCCCGCGGCCCATCAGGTCCCCCGCGAAGTACACCGGCGGCTTGACCGGCGGGAAGCCCTCGGGAAGAACGGCGAGCTCGGCCCGGCGGGCCTCGATGCGGCTGCGGTGCTCTTCGAGCTTACGGACGTGGGCGTCGATCAGCTCGTGGAAGCGGCCGACGATCGTCTCGAGCTCGGCGCGGTCGAGCTGCTCCTTGGCCGCGTCGATCCACGGGCCGCCGAGCTGCAGCAGGTAGTGCCGGAAGCTCATGAAGCCCTTGTTCATGATGTCACGCGCGGTGGCCCACGACTCCGGGGTGATCTCGTCTTGGACCTTGAGCAGGTGGTGCAGACGCTTGATGCGGATCTCGGTGATCGCGATGCCTTGGCGCATCAGGAGCAGCACGTTGGCCGTGCCCTCGAGGGTGGGGCGCTGCGCGTGCCACTTGAGCTTCTTGAGGTGGCGGTCCATGTACTTCTGGATGCCGGCGTTGATCACCGCCTCGTCGGTGTACGAGGTGACGGTGGTGAGCGCGCGCTCGAGCGGCGGGAGAGGCTCGGCGAGGTTTTCGCCCTCGACCGAGCGCGGGATGTTCAGGCGGTCGAAGAACTCGGCGATGCGCTCGGGCGTCTCCTCCTCGAACACCTGCTCGATGACCGAGAAGAACTCGGGCTCGCTGCGGGCGGCCTGGCGGATGAGGCTGGAGATCGTCGTCTTGGACATCGCGGCTCCCGGTGCAGACGGGCGGAGGCCCGTTCGCGTCACGTCGGCCCCACGTAACGCGCCATCCCCGTGGGTTCAAGGCGGCGCGCGGGATCCGTGCAAGCAGGATCCGGGCGGCGGTGGCCCGCGTCGCGTGCTAGCGGGCGGCGTGGAGGGCACATGACGATGTTCCCAGCGGGTGTGTGGGCGGCGCAAGCGATCGCGGCCGAGACGGCCGATACGTTCTGTCCGGCCGACACCACCGACACCGACGTCAAGGACTGTGACGGCGTCAACGACGGCGACACCGACCCGAGCGCCGACACCGATGTCGGCGGCGACACGTCGCTGACGACCACCGCGACGACCGAGGGGCCGACGACGGCGGGCGACGCGGTGGGCGAGGCGGGCGGGCCGTCCTGTGCGGCGGTCGGCGGTTCGGCGGGCTTGCTCGCGCCGCTCTGGGTCGCCCTGATGCTCCGTCGCCGCGGTCGTTGAGCCGCCTCAGAGCTTGTCGTACTCGGCCTTGACCTTGAGCAGGGCGCAGTCCTCGAACGTCGGGGGGCTGCCCATCTCGGTCGGCACGTCGGCCGCTGAGCGGTCGAGGAGGATGACGCAGGGCACGGCGAGCGCGCGCCCCAAGGCTTGGCCCGTCCGGCTGGCGACGAGGCGGTAGCCCTCGGCGTCCTTGTCGCGGACCGAGGCGAACGCCGACGCGAGGTCCGGCTTGCTCAGATCCACCTCACCCCAGCGGCGCGCCTCGAGATCGAGCGCGAACAGCATCGCGAGGCGTCCCGAGAGCCAGTTCGCGCGACCCTCGGCGGGCAGGCCCGATGCCTTTGCGCCCAACCGGTCGGCCAGCTTCTTGGCGACCAACGCGCCGCGGGTGCGTTCGTCCTCCGGCTCTTTGGCGGCGAGGCAGGTGGCGTCGGGCAGCTGGATCTGGACCATCGACTCGCCCGTGATCTGGAACTGCGAGAAGTCCATCGCGGGCTTTCCGGCGCCGAGGATCGTGGCCTGGAGCCGCTCGAGGATTCGTGGGGCGAACGCCTCGGACCCACCGCCGAGCGTGAAGGCCGCCGAGTCTTGCAGGCTGAAGTAGGCGTCGGGCGGGACGGCGACGCCGAGCGCGTCGGCCTGTCGGAAGCTCAGCCGGAACGGGCCGCGTTGGCACGCCCGCTGCGCCGGGTTGGGAGAAGCCAGCGTCCGCCAAGCGTCGCCCTCCACCTCGGTCAACTCTGCGGCCGCCTTGTCGGCCTCGCGGAGCGCCTCGTACTCGGCCGTCAGGTCGACGGTCGACCAAGCCAGCAGCCCGGCGAGCGCGGGCGGTAGGCCGGCTTCGGTCAGCCGGCTCGACGCACCGGACCACGGGTTGCCGCGGCCGAGGTACCAAGCCTCCATCCGCGCACGTCCGCGGGGGTCGGCGCCACGCGCGAAGACCTCCTTGACCTCGGCGGTCATCGCCGTGCGCAGCTCGGGCCAGTCGAGGCTGTCGCGCCACGCGTTGTCGTGGAGGATCCGGCTGCTCAGGTCGAACAGGTCGAGCTTGCCGGCGCCCTCGTTTCCGGCGCGGCAGTCGGCGAGCTCGGCGTCCCGATCGGCCACCGTCTTTTGGCTGGTCGCGAGGTCGGATTGCATGCCCTTGAGGGTGCCGTTGGACCGCCATCCGAACAGCCACCCGCTCAGCATCAACCCGAAGCCGACGATGTAGACCGGACTGAGGAACTGGCGCCCCCGGATGAAGGTCATGGCGCGTTGGACGCTGCGGCCGAGCCAGGTCGTGTAGATGGCGCCGCGCACGCGTCGGAACACTTCGGAGGCGACCCCGGCCTTCATCCGCGCCGCGAGCTCCTCGCCGCTCGTCGGCCCACCGGCAGCGGTCGCGCCTGCGCGCTTGGGCTTGGGCGACGGCGCGCTGACCAGCGTGAAGCGCACCCCTTGCGCCGAGCCCAACAAGAACGCGTCGCCGGGAGCGAGCACGACCGGGCTCTGAATGGGGCTGGGCTGGCGGGTGCCGCGGCGTTGGGCCCAAACGGT
>JBEIFN010000107.1:0-7033 GCA_040382435.1 Alphaproteobacteria bacterium | reverse complement strand
GGGTGACATCCCCAACGTCCCCGTCGAGGGTGTGTTTCTGCGCCATCCGGCCGTCCGCCGCGCCGCCGTGGTCCCCCTCGGCGCCGCCGGCGCGCAGACCGCCCACCTGATCGTCGAAGTGCCGCCAGCCACGGCGTGGAGTCCGGGGCTCGCCGCGGAGATCCTCGCTTGTGCCGACGGAACCCCCTGGGCCGGTCTCATCGTCGACGTCCGCCCACACCCGGGGTTTCCGACCGACACCCGCCACAACAGCAAGGTCCGCAACGAGGACCTCGCTGCATGGTTGGCGACCCAACCGCGTTGAGGCGCGACGCTCCCTCAGGGCGCGTGCATGGGATCGGTCGAAGCGAGGTACTCATCGAGGTCGGAGACGCCGTCTGCGTCGAAATCCGACGTCGCGGTGGCGGACAGCGACGTAAAATAGGCGAACTCCCACCCGTCCGCGATGCCGTCGCCATCGCCATCGCGCGCACCGAGCGCCGCAAGGCCACCGCCCCACGGGCCACCCCAGCCGACGGCCGCCCGCGAGCCGTCGGGATCTTGCACATCGGGCAGCCCCGCCTCTCGGCGCGCGTCGACGACGAGACAGACGTCGTTCTCGGCGTCGCCGTCATCGGTCCAAGCAAGGAACGAGACAGGGTCCGTGTCGAGGCCCCGCGGCACGGGCGCCTCGGCGTCAAAGCTCGTACCCACGTTGTCGAACCACACCAGATCGACGAGATCTTCGTCGGCACCGTTCCCGTTCCAGATCGTGCCGGCGCGGTTGTAGGCCACCACCGAATCGATCAGGTGCAAGCGTCCCTCGCGGGCGCGAAAGATCGAGCCTGCGCTGGAGACGGCGGTCGCGTTGCCCACCGCGACGACGTTCTGCCAGGTGCCGAAACGGTCCGGGTCGTCGTCGGCTTGGTACCAGATGACGGCACCGTCGGCGGCCACGTTGCCTTGGAGCCGCGCGGCACGAACCTCGAACGTCTGCGGGTCGTCATCCAGCCCGTACCAGGCCACACCGCCCTTGTCGGTCGCGACGTTGTCGATCGCCGCCAAACGATCGATGTGAACGTCGCTCATCTCGGCGTACACACCTGCGCCGTTGCGGGCGCGGTTGTTGAGGAAGAGGACATCGCGCGCGTCGACGTCGCAGCGCAACAACGCGAGACCGCCCCCTTCTCCCGCGGTCTCGTTGTCCTGGAACCGGACATCGTCGAGGACGAGATCGACGTCCACGCACGACAGCCCCCCGCCGTCCGGACCGTTGCCGTCGACGACGGTGAGCCGCGAAAGGCGCACCACCCACGGGTCGGTATCGGTCGCGCCATCCGGCGAGCTGTCGGCCAGCGTGATCGAAGGGAAGCCGGGCGCGCCGGCGATCTCAATCAAATCGGCGGCATAACTCAACCCGAACAGCGTCAGGTCGGAATCGCGGATCGTGATCCTGGGGTAGCGGCCCGGTCGCAAGGCGATCGCACCTCCCGGCCCGACAAGGTCCAACGCCTCGGCGAGCGTCGGGACATCGTCGGGGACGACGATGGCATCGAGCACCTCGACCTGCACGACCTGTTGCGTCGTCCACGTGTTGCCACCGCGAACCGTCTCCGCCGTGATGGTGAACGTCCAAAGACCAGGAGCATCGGGCACGAACAACAAACCGTAGGCCCCACCGGCAGGAGGCAGGGTTCCGCCCAGCGGCGCCCCGGTGCAGGCCGTGGTCACGCTGGTCACGGCGCCGTCGCCGGCCACAGCGGCTGCGACGTCAAGGCGAAGCGGCTGATCCAACGCCGCGTAAACTGGAACATCCATGACGATCACCGCCGCGCGGTCCCACGCCGCGTCGACGCGCCAGTCGGCACCGGCCACCCCGCGCGTCGCCACCTCCCGGCCGTCGGTGACGCCGTCTCCATCGGTGTCGGCTCGCCGAGGATCGCCTCGTTCCGCGAGCTCGTCCGCTTCAGAGAGCCCGTCCCCATCACGGTCCTCGGCCGCGTTCGCGACCCACGGCTGACCGTCGTACGCAAGCTCCCAGAGGTCGGGCAACCCGTCGCCGTCCGCGTCCGCGTGGACCGGGGCGTCGGGCTGGGCACCGATCCCCCCGTAGGCGCCGAGGTCTGCGAGGCTGCCGTCGTCATCGAACGCAGGCCCGACGTCGACAAAGGCCGACCCCGGAAGCAACCGCAGGTCCCAGTCGCGCGCCGACGCCCCCAGCGCCCACGCCGCGTCGAGGAACGAGGCCGGACCGCGCACGCCATCGCGATCCCAGCCGTGGCGTTGGTCGCGGCCCGTGTTGCCGACAAAACCGTTGCCGGACAAGCCGATGTTGTCGTTGTCGCCGTAGAGGACAGGCTCGACCGTCTCGCCGTGGCCGACGAACAACGAGCGCGCGACCGAGACCACCGCGTTGTTGCCGAGGATGAGGTCGTCCGAGACGCGAAGCGCGGGCCCTTCACCGACCGAGGTCGTGGACGTGCCCGCGAGGTCGCCACGGCTCACGTTGGCGACGAAGGTGGACTGGTCCATCGCCAGCGTCGGCGGTGCCGCGCCGGTGACGTCTCGCAGGTGCCGAACAAAGACGCCAGCACCATCCCACGACGTGCTGTTGCCGGCCACGACGGCGTGCGACACCGTGGCAAACCCGCTGCGGACGGCAAACGCGCCGCCGTAGTACGCGCTGTTGTCGCGGAAGTCGACACGGTCGGCCACGAGCGTGGCGCGATGCCCCACCGACAGCCCACCCCCTTCGCCGAGCAGCCCGGCGCTATTGCCCCAGATGCGGGTGTCGGTCAGCGTGAGCGCGGCCGCGTCGGCGACCAGCACGCCGCCGCCATGCGAGGTCGCCGTGTTGCCCTCGATGCACGCGCGCGCGATCGCCACCGACCCTTCGACGACCACGCCCGACGCCGTACCGCCCGAGATGGTCAGGTCGGCGATCCCCGCGCCATCCGTCGTGACGACGGCGCCGAGCCCGGTACCGAGGAGCGCGCTCCGATCACATCCCTCACCGGCGAGCGTGACGTCGAGGCCACGCAGATCGACGTCTTCCTCGACCAACCCGACGATCTGGACCACGTCGCCATCGGACGCCACGGCGAGCGCGGCTTGCACCGTGGGCTGCGCCGTCGGGACCTCGATCTCCGAGACGTATCCATCGCAGTCGTCGTCATACGGCGTCGCCACGCGCTCGGGGAGCCCAGGCGCGACGTCGGCGTCCGCGTCGTCGCAGTCGCCGCCCTCCGACACCGCACCGGCGCCCGCGTCCGGCGCGCAGCCGAGCACCGTGGCGGCGCCACCCACGCCGTCCCCGTCCGCGTCGACCGGCCAGGGCCGCACGAGCAGCCCGTCATCGACGAGCCCGTCGCAGTCGTTGTCCAGGCCGTCGCAGACCTCGGACCCGTCCGCGCCATGCGCGGCGGGATCGGCGTCGTCACAGTCGCCCAAGGCCGCGGCGAACCCTTCGGGCCGCTCGCACGCCAGACGCTCGCCTTCCGTCGACGCCGCGAACCCGTCGCCGTCCGCATCGGGCCAGAATGGGGAGCCCACGCCGTTATCCGGCGTCCCATCACAGTCGTTGTCGGCCCCATCGCACGCCTCGATGCCGTTGGGCGAGGCCCCAGCGTCGGCGTCATCACAGTCGTCGCCGTTCGGCGCGCTGTTGGCGGGGGTCTCGCACACGCGGCGCGACCGTGAGGGGTCGCCGAACCCGTCGCCGTCGGCGTCGAGCCAGACGAGGGTCGAAACGTCCTCGTCGATGTTGCCATCACAGTCGTTGTCGAGCCCATCACAGACCTCGACGCCGCCCGGATAGGCGGCCGCAGCTTGGTCGTCACAGTCGCGGCCCGAGCCGTACCCGTCACCGTCACCGTCACCGCATGCGAGCAGCCCCACGAGCCCCAGCCCCCATGCCCAACGCGCGTGCCGCATGCGTCCTCCCGCACCGGACGTTCTAGCCCAGCGATGGGCCGATGACGACGCGCCGTGACGGGTCAGGCGTGGGCACGCGCGATACATTGGCCGTCTTGGAGGTCCCATGACGCAGCACACGCTCTCGATCCCCCGCGCCAACGTCGACGCCGAGCGCCTCGGCTACCTGCGCTTCGGCGCGGTCGCTGGCGGCATGCTGCTGACCAACGACCTCGGCCGCTGGCACCACCTGAGCACCGACGACTTCCACGCGTTCGTCGGGGGGTCGCTCGGACCCGAGCACACCGCTTGGACGGCGCTCACCACCAAGGGGTTCGTGCGCGCCGACCTGTCGCTCGAAGACGCCGCACAGACGCTCCGCGCGCGCAAGCGGTTCGTCGGCGCCGGGCCGCAACGCCACACGATCTTCCTCGATGGCCCAACGGGGCGCCTCGATGTGGCGACCGCACGCGACATCCTCGACCACATCATGCTGTCGACCAGCCACGCCGTCGAGATTCGGTTGGTGGCCGGGGCGTCGCACGACGCCGACCTGTTGAGCTTCCTGCACCAGTACGGCACCGAGAAGAACCGCTACGAAGGCAAGCAGATGTCTTGGACCTACGTCCATGATCTCGCCAATCTGCCCACCGAGGCCGACGCTTGGCTTGTCGACAAGCGGGTCAACGTCCAGACGACGTTCCTCGGACCTGCCGACCTCCACGACGCCCTCGCGAAGGCGTTCGGCGCGGCGGACTTCGAGACGCTGTCGACCACCGTCGCCCGCCTGCGCGCAGCGGCGACCGCCAAGCGTCGCGGTGAGTGGGCCGTCACGGCCGACGTGCCCGTCACCGCCGCCCACGCGGGCCGCGCCGCCGAGCTCGTCGACGCGCTTCGCGCCGCTGGCATCACGACCTTCACGCTTCGCCCGAAGCTGCAGGGCGATGCGGCGATCGACGGCGACGCCTGGGCGTCGTTCTACGCGGACTTCCTCTCGGCCTACCTCGCCGACGTCGAGGCGGGCGGCACCCTTCTCGAGACGCGCACCCACACGTGGCTCACCCGCGCGCTGCGCGCCGAGCCCGGGATCGACGTGGACGGTCGCGCCCCCACGAGCGCGGGCGCGGGCCACCTCGTGTACGCGAGCAACGGCGACATCTACCCGAGCCTCGCCGCGCGTCGCACGGGCCTCGAGGGCGATGACATGTTCCTGCTCGGTCGGGCGGGCGTGCTGTCCTACAAGGACTGCACCGCGCACCCCACCCTGAAGGCGCTGACCCTCGCGAGCATCGCCGAGGCGCTGCCGGGGTTCCAACACCACTGGGCGACCCCCTTCCTCGGTCTGGACCCCACCGAGGCCTACGACGCCTCGGGCGACCTCTTCCCGCGCGCGGCCGAGACCGCCCCGGTGCTCGCAGACCTCGCCGCGCTCCAGGCGATCTTCACGGCGCTGGTCCAAGCCCCGACGGCGCGACTCGCCGCGATCGTTCGGCACACGGCCTAAGACGGATCCGCTCGCGACGACGCCTCGTTCGTGCTACGATGCACCATCGTCTGCGGGTGTCCGATGCTCCGTTTTGTTCCGATGTCGCTCCGTCACGGCCGCCGCTTCCTCGTCGGGGGACGCGCATCGGCTTGGCTCGCCGCCGTCGCCCTGGGTGCCTGCATCGAGCGCGGTGACGCCAACACCGACGCGGTCAACCTCGGCAACGGGCTGACCGACGCCGACGGCGACGGCTACGCGGCCGATGCGACCGAGCAGAACCGCGTGGACTGCAACGACGCCGACCCCACCGTCAACCCCGTCGCCGACGAGATCTGCGACAACATCGACAACGACTGCGACGGCGACGTCGACGACAACGCCGACGACGCGCTGTCCTGGTACCCCGACCTCGACGAGGACGGCTTCGGCTACCGCACCACCAACCCGATCATCGCGTGCACCCGTCCCGAGGGCTACTCGGGCAACCGCATCGACTGCAACGACGACGACGTCGACATCTTCCCGGGCGCGCCCGAGCGCTGCAACGAGATCGACGACGACTGCGACATCGACATCGACGAGGGGTTCCGCAAGGACAAGGAGTGGTTCCTCGACCGCGACCGCGATGGCTTCGGTTCGGGTGAGCGCGTCGGCGTGGGCTGCGCGCTCGAGCCGTCGTGGGTCGCCACGGCCGACGACTGCAACGACTTCCGCGACAGCGTCAACCCGCGCGCCGACGAGATCTGCGACGGTGAAGACAACGACTGCGACGCGTTGGTCGACGACGCCGACACGCAGACGTTCGGGGCGCCGACGTGGTTCCGCGACGCCGACCGCGACGGCTACGGCAACGTCCTTCGCCGCACCAACCGCTGCACGCAGCCCGCGGGCTACGTCGGCAACCCCGACGACTGCAACGACGCCGACGTCGCGATCTCGCCGCTCACGCAGTGGTGGGAGGACGGCGACCTCGACGGCACCGGCAACGCCGCCGTGCTGTGGCCGGATCGGCAGTGCTGGCAGCCGATCGGCTACATCAACAACACCGAAGACTGCGACGACACCAACCCCGAGGCCTTCGTCGGCGCCCTGTGGTTCGCCGATGCCGACGGCGATGGACACGGCGGTCCGACGGTCGTCGGCTACGACTGCCCGAACGTCGACGGCTGGGTCCGCTCGCCCGCCGACTGCGACGACCGCGACCCGGCGCTGTCTCCGGACGCCACCGAGGTCTGCGACAGCGTCGACAACGACTGCGACTTCCTCACCGACGACGCCGATCCGAGCCTGTTCGGTGCCACGCAGTTCTACACCGATGGCGACGGCGACGGCTACGGCGACCCCCGCGCGCCAGTCCCGGCGTGCATCCAGCCCGCTGGCACCGTCAACGACAGCACGGACTGCAACGACCTCGACCCCGACCGCAACCCTGCAACCGTCTGGCATCGCGACGCCGACGGCGACGGCTACGGCACCGCCTCCGAGGTCTGGCCGACGCAGCAGTGCACCGCACCGCCCGGCTACCGCATCAACACCGACGACTGCGACGACAGCGACGTCACGCTGCACGACTTCACCTGGTGGTTCACCGACGCCGACGACGACGGCCTGGGCGTCGGCTACGCGCCCGCCTTGCAAGGGTGCGTCACCGAGCCT
>JBEIFN010000106.1:0-7044 GCA_040382435.1 Alphaproteobacteria bacterium | reverse complement strand
GTCGTTATCGCTCTGCTGCATCGGGTTGTCGGCGGGCTCGGGAAGCGTCGGGCAGAGGTCGCACTCGTCACCGTGGTTGTCACAGTCCCCATCACGCTGCTCCGGGTTGTAGTCCTCGGGACAGTTGTCGCAGTAGGCGTTGGCCGTGCCGTAGCTGCCAACCGGACGGAACGGGTCGATGACCGACGCATCGAACACGATCTGGCGGTGGAAGCTGAAGCCGTCCTCGTCGCCATCGGCGGCCGGGTCGCCCTGCGCGGGCGGCAGGACCGTGTCGTCCAGGATCGGCAGCGTACAACCGAACAGATCGTACTGGTAGTAGTAGTCTTGGTTGTCCCAACCTTGATCCAAGAAGTACTGCTCGCAGATCGGGTCTTCGAGGTCGACAGGCCCCTCGTCGTCATCGTCGATGGCGTTGCAGTTGACATCCTGGTCGGCGATCGTGTTGAGGCAGACGGGAAGAACACCAGCCGCCCACAGCAGCGAGCTGACCAGCAGGTGCTCGCCGTCGGTCTCGTCCGTCCAACCGCCCGGGAGCGCGCGGCTCGAGACGGGGTTGAGGTTGAGCCCGACGACGTCGCCCTTGGTCGGGAAGGCCTTGAACGCCACCAACGGCGCGCGAACGGTCGGCGTGCCCGTCGTCCATTGCGCGACGTCGACCCATTCCGAGACGAGCGTTCCCTGGTTGATCAGCGACAGCCCATCGGCGTGCTGGCTCAGCAGCCCACCGTAGAACCGAGCGACGCCGAGCAGCGTCGGATGCGCGACGTCGACGGGCAACGAAAAAAGCTGCGGCCCCGACTGCGACAGCACGCCGTCGAACGAGAACGGGCTGTAGTTCGAGGTGGCGAAACGCCCGCCGAGCGCGGTGGTGCCCGCGAGGAACGCGTCTCCGGCGAGGACCACGCCGCGGCCGCTATCAACGTAGTCGGCCAGGACGTCACCGAGCGCGACCGGATCCGCGAACGCCGCCCCGTCACTGTAGACCAGCACCGCCGCGTAGGGCGCGAGCTGGGTCAACGTGGGCGTACCGGCCGCGACGTCGATCGAGCCGACCGTCTGCAGACGCTGCGTGCCCTGCATCTGGCCGATGATGTCGCTTTGACCCCCAGGGGTGACGGAAGCCCCCAACACGGCCACGTCCTGCGCCATGGCAGACGAAGCCGCAAGCCAGCCGAGAACAGGCATCAAACGCTTGGCGTGCATGGACGGGTTCCTCACGGGGTCGGCTCGACGGGCGGCGCATCCGCCGACTCGGACGGCTCAGAGGGTTCGCGCTCGGAGAAGTCAGGCGCGGGCTCGTCGGACGTCGGACGTCGCCGCTCCGCCGGCGGTGGGACCGGCGCAGGCTTGGGCGCCACCGGAACGATCTCGTCGTTCTCTTCGAAGTTCTGGCGGCGCTCCTCGGCCTTCTTCTTGGCGGCGGCGTCGGCGTCGGCCTTGGCCTTGATCGCGCGCCAGTCGGGCGGCGACGTGACCTTGACCGACTCGCCGTTCCACGGCAGCTTGGTCGATGTGCCGTAGGAAGCCGGCGCCTTCGGATCCTCGGTGCGGAACTGCCCCACCACGTGGAACTCGACGCGGCGGTTGACAGCGTAGGCCTCCTCGGTGTCGCCTTCGACCTTCGGTTTGACCTCGCCGTAGCCCTTGTACGAGATGCGGTCGGGCGAGACGCCGTCGAGGATCAGCTGCTTGAAGATCGACTCCGCGCGGTTCTTCGACAACTCGTAGTTGTGGTCGAAGTCGCCCTCGGCCGAGGCGTGCCCCTCGATGACGACGTGCTTGATGCGGTAGTCCTCGTTGATGATGTCGGCGACGGCCGACAGCGTCGGGAGCGACTCGGGCTTGATGTCCCAGGTGTTGACGAAGAACTCGATGGGATCGCGGATGACGATCTCGTCCTCGGTCTTGAAGACGCGGACTTCCTCAGGCGGCGGCGGAGGCGGCGGCAGCTCGACGAGCTCCTCGATCGGAGGCGGCACAACGACCGGGACTTCTTCGATCTCGACGATCTCCTTGCGCTCGGGACGGCCCGGGTTGCGCGTGAACGTCAGGCCCGCCAGCAGGCGGAGATCGGTCGTGCCGTAGCCTTGGTTGGTGCCGCGGCCCGCGAGCACATCCACGCTCATGTTCGTCTTGAAGGCGATGTCGCGGATCGGCATCGAGACGCCCCCCACGATCTCGACACCGTTCTCGGCGCCACCCTTGAAGAACGCAGGAAATCCGCCCTTGGCGACCAGGGCTTGAACGAATTGCACCCCGAAGCGCTCACGTTGAAGCCACGGGAGCTTGATCCGCACGCCCTCGGAGACCTGAAACTCGCTCCCGAGCTGGAAGTCTTGTCCGGTGTTGAGGTAGCGACGACCGAGGAACGAAGCGTCGGCGACGACGTCGACCACGTCCAAGACGTCAACCAACAAGCTCGCACCACCCGACGCGCGGACGTTGCGCTCGCCCATGTACGCATCCTTGGCACCGGAAGGGAGCCAAAGGTCGCCATGAAAGCCAAGGTTGACGAAGCGCGTCTGAACGGGGGTCAGCGTGACGCCCGTGGAGATGTCGGAGAACCCGATCCCGACGGCCTTCAACTCCGGAATCTGCGTGCCGATGTTGACCGCCCACGGGACCGTCAGCCGCCACGTACCCCACTTCGCAAAATCCCACGCGACGCCCATGTGGGCTTGGATGCGATTCACGACGATGTTCGCGTAGAATTCGTCGAGACGGTAGCCCGTGACGGGGTTCAGCTCGTACTGGAACGTGGTGTTGACGTGGACGGTGTTCTTCTCGGCACCGTGAAGCGGCGTGACGACGCCGGGAATCTGGTCTTGGCCAGGTCGAATCTGAAAGAACTCTGGGTCGGCCGAGACCGGCCCCGCGTCCTGAGCCTGCGCGAGCGGCGCGGCAAGCAACAGCGTCGCAGCGATCGTCTGGCCGACGCGCCGGACCGGTTGAACGAGAGGGGACGGAGCGGGGAAGAGGTGCTTCATGGCGACGGGCTTCCATCGGGCGCGCCACGGGGTGCTCCCGTGCAGCGGCTCCGTGTAGAGTAACGCGAAGGGCGCCAACCGGCCCCCTTCCCCTCGCGCGTCGAAGGCTCGCGCACCGCGAAGGTCGCGCAACGCTACCACCGCCACGGTCGAGATCCTACCCCCTTCCGACGACCGCGCGATCTTTCCGCGCTGAGCGCAGGCGCGCGCGCGGTATACTTAGGCCGAATGTTTGGGGGATGAGATGCGCCACGCCACGTGGACGGAGATCGCGCGCTTTGTTGGCGCAGTTGGGCTCGCGACGGGGATGGCCCTCGCGGCCGCGCCGCAGGCACAAGCAGCGTCGTGTAGCGATCTCGGCGGATCGCTGACCTGCAACGCGACCGGAAACGGCGACATCGGCGTGGGATGTAACCTCGACCCGTTCGGGCTTTTCTGCAGTGAGTCCTACGCGCAGTGCGGGGCCGGAACCTACGACAACGGCGGCGAGGCGTGGGCCTTCTCGTGTCTGGGGAGCGGTCCCGTCACCGTCACGATGTCCCGCGGTGACTGCGACATCGACATGTTCGTGCTCGACGGCGGGTGCGCCGGCTGCGAGGGCTCCAACCGCAACGGCGGCAACATCGAAGAGGTCGTCTTCACCTGCATTGCAGGGCAAACGTTCTTCTTCGTCGTCGAACGCGCGGAGGCGGGCGACATCTTCGGCGGCCTGTTCGGTGGCGGCGACTGCAGTCTGTACAGCGGCGCGGACTACAGCCTGACCACCGAATGCGTCGAGGTCTGCACCGACCGTATCGACAACGACGGCGACGGCTTCATCGACTGCCTCGACATCGACTGCGGCGGCTACTGCGACGAGATCTGCGACAACCTGCTGGACGACGACTTCGACGGACTCGCTGACTGCTTCGACCCGGACTGCGCCGATACGAACACCTGCTGCGACAAGGACGGAGACGGCTTCCGCGCCGCGGGCGGCATCTGCGGTGGGGACGACTGCAACGACGCCTTCCCCAGCGGGGCGATGATCAACCCCGGCGCCGCCGAGATCCCCGGCGACAACGTCGATCAAGACTGTGACGGCTTCGAGGACTGCTTCGTCGACAACGACCGCGACGCCTACGGCGTGCCCACCTTGGTCGAGAGCCGGGTGTTCAGCTGTCTTGCGCCCGGCGTGGCCCCCAACGACGACGACTGCGACGACACCCAGGCGCTCGTCAACCCCGGCGCGCCCGAGCTGATCGCCAACGGGCGTGACGACAACTGCGACACGACCGAGGACTGCTGGGAGGACGTCGACAACGACAACTGGGGCTCCGGCGACGCCGTCTCCGTCACCGACGTCACCTGCAGCCAAGGCCCGATCTCGAACCAGACCGGCGACTGCAACGACAACAACGCGGCCGCCTACCCAGGTGCGCCCGAGATCCCGGCGACGGGCATCGACGAGGACTGCGACGGCTACGAGGACTGCTACAGCGACAACGACGGCGATGCGTACGGCACGACGACGACGCGCGAGACCTCGATCACCACGTGCATCGGCGCGGGCATCTCGATCCGCAACGACGACTGCAACGACACCCCAGGGTCCGGCTCGGCCATTCACCCGAACGCACCCGAGACCCAAGGCAACGGGATCGACCAAGACTGCGATGGCTTCGAGGACTGCTTCCTCGACGGCGACAACGACGACCACGGCAAACCCGGCACCCACGTGCCCTCGTTCCCGCTCGACTGCACGGCGAGCGGGGTAGCCCCCATCGGTGATGACTGCGACGACCTGAACCCAACGATCTACCCGGGCGCGGCCGATCCCCCCGCCGACGGCATCGACCAGAATTGCGACAACGCCCAAGACTGCTACCGCGACCTCGACGGCGACGGCTGGGGCAGCAGCACGGTGGTGACGAGCACGAACGGCAGCTGCATCGGGACCGGCATCTCGCCTCGAACGGGCGACTGCGCCGACACGAACAACGCGATCTACCCGACCCAGACCGAGACCCCGAACAACGCGATCGACCAAGACTGTGACGGGTTCGAGGACTGCTACGAGGACCAAGACGGCGACAGCTACGGCTCCAACGTCGTCATCGAGTCGGTGAACCTCACCTGCATCGGTGCGGGCTCGTCGAACAACCGGCTCGACTGCGACGACACACCACCCGACGGTTTTGGCATCAAGCCCGGCGCGACCGAAATCCCGAACAACGGCATCGACGAGAACTGCGACGGCGCAGAGTCGTGCTACCTCGACCAAGACAACGACACCTACGGACGCGCGCAGACCGTGCTGAGCAGCTCGCTCGCATGCGCCGTCGCCGGCGTGTCGAGCAACGCGCTGGACTGCAACGACACCGCGACCGGGTTCCGAATCAACCCAGGCGCCACCGAGCAACCGGTCGACAACCTCGACCAGAACTGCGACGGTCTCGAGATTTGCTACGTCGACGCGGACGGTGACACCTTCGGCTCGACGGTGACCACACAGAGTCCCTCGATCCCCTGTTCGGCGTCCGGGGTCGCCAACGACGACGACGACTGCGACGACAACGACGCCACCGAATACCCGGGTTCGCCCACACCAGGGAAGGACTGCTCCGGGGTGACGGTCTGCTACCAAGACGCCGACTTCGACGGCTACGGCGGCAGCATCCAGATCTTGTCGAGCAACCCACTTTGCAACGCGGTGGGCCAGTCCCCCAACAGCGCGGACTGCAACGACGGCGACGCCACGGTCAAGCCCAACGTCGTCGACGCGCCCAACGACGGCATCGACAAGGACTGCGACGGCTACGAGATCTGCTACCAAGACCTCGACAATGACGGCTTCGGCACGATCAACCCGCAGCCGAGCACGGACCTCACCTGCAACGCGACGGGTGTCTCCCGCAACGACGACGACTGCAACGACAACCCCGGCGCGAACGGTGCCGCGATCTACCCCGGTGCCACCGAGATCCCCGCGAGCGACGTCGACGAGAACTGCGACGGCTTCGAGGACTGCTACCGCGACGACGACCGTGACGATTACGGCCACGCCACGCGCACGATCGCCGTCACCGATCTGACCTGCCAAGCCGGGTCGACCTGGGCCGACAACAACCTCGACTGCGACGACGCGAACGCCACCCGCAAGCCGTCGGCCACCGAGATCCCCGTCAACGGCATCGACGAGAACTGCGATCTCGTCGACCAGTGCTACCAGGACCTCGACGGTGACGCCTACGGTTCCACCGTCACGATCCCCGGCTTCGACCTGACCTGCGTCGGCGTCGGCGTGAGCCGGCTCGGCACCGACTGCTTCGACCTGCCGCCCGACGGCGCGTCGGTCTACCCGGGTGCCCCCGAGATCGCCGGCTCCGGCATCGACGAGAACTGCGACGGCCGCGAGCTGTGCTACCTCGACCAAGACCGCGACGGCTACGGCCAAGACGTCACCATCAGCAGCACCAACCTCGTGTGCTTGGGCAGCGGGCTGTCGTCCACGAACGACGACTGCAACGACCAACCGGCGCCCGCCGCGGGTCCGCAGATCAACCCCGGCGTCGCCGAGACGGCGGCCAACGGCATCGACCAGGACTGCGACGGCTACGAAGACTGCTACCAGGACCTCGATCGCGACCAGTACGGCAGCACGATCCTCGCCGAGAGCAGCACCTTGAGCTGCATCGCCGACGGCGTCGCCGCCAACGACGACGACTGCTACGACCTGCCCCCGACCGGTGCCTCGATTCGCCCCGGCGCGATCGAGATCGTGGCCGACGGCGTCGACCAAAACTGCGACAACAGCGAGTCGTGCTACCGCGACATCGACAACGACGGCTATGGCCGAAACACCGTGGTCCCGTCCACCTCGATCACGTGCTCGGCGGTCGGCTATTCGAACCGCGGCGACGACTGCAACGACGCGATTGGCAACGGGGCTCCGATCCACCCCGACGCGATCGAGGTCCCCGTCGACGGCGTCGACCACGACTGCGACGCCCTGGAGCAGTGCTACCGCGACGGCGACGGCGACACGTTCGGCATCCCCACCCTCGTCGAGAGC
>JBEIFN010000105.1:0-7066 GCA_040382435.1 Alphaproteobacteria bacterium | reverse complement strand
GCGGGAAGCGCGCCCACGACGGCGCGCGACCAGTCGTGTTCGGCCTCGTCCGTCGTGGTCATGCGCCACACCGTCGCACCGCGCGCGAGCAGCGCCAAGGCCAGGGCACCGCCGGTCCACCGAGGCCATGGGCCGCGCGCGACGACAGCGGCTGCGCCGAGTCCCATCCACGGGATCCAAGCGGCATCGAAGGCGGCTTGCCACAGCGGGGACTGCCCGTAGCTGCCGCGGAGGGCCGCCCAAGCGAACGCGGCGGCGCCGGCGCCGAGCCAAGCGCGCGCCCGCCACCCGAGCAGGACCGTCAGCAGCACGGCGGCGACCGTGGGAACGGCCTGCGGCGGCGCGGCCGGACTCGCCAGCCGCCCGTCGAGGACGCCGCGCAGCACCTCGGCCACCACGACGCCGCTGAACAGGACGGCGCCCAGCAGCGCCGCAACGGTCGTCCGAAGGCGCGTTCCCGGCGGCGAGAATAGAGGTGCGAGCGCCATCAGTGGCCAGGCCGTGGGGTGAAGCCGCGCGGCAAAGCCCGCCAGAACCGCGACCCAGACGTCGCCCGCGCGCCCGGTCGGACGCGCTGCCGCGAGCAAGGCCGCGAGGCTGCCAGCGACGAGGTAGGTCTCGGTGGCGCCGATGCGCACAGCGATCGGCTCGCAGGCCAGCCACAGCCCGACCCACCCCGCGGCGTCTGGGAGGCCGCGCCGCCACAGGAGGAGCGCGGCGAGGGCGGGGATCGCGGCGGACAGCGCGCTGTTGGCAGCGAAGATCGTCAGGTCGGCGTCGTCACCGTGCGCGGCCCACCCGAACAACTCGGCGTAGCCCGGACCGTAGTGGCTCAGCAGGCTCGGGTCGCCGGCGCCTCGGATCCACAGGTCTCCCTGTCCGTTGGCGTGCAGCGGGCCCCAAGGGCCGAAGATCGTGCGCACGAGCCAATTGACGAGGAACAACGCAACAAAGCCTCGGCCTGATCGGGCGAGCGCGACCAAGGTCATCCCGCCGAGGAGCGCGGCGCCGATGGCGGGTACGACGGGACGGTGACCTAGCCCTTGCAGCAGGTGCAGGACAGGGTCCAACGCCGTGGGCGGCTCGTTCCCGATGCGGACGTCGTCGACCGGCGGCGCCCCGTCGGCGGTGGGCCGAAGCGCGGCCGCGATCGCGTCGCGCGCGGCATCCGCGATCTGCCGCGGTCCCGTGGTGTGGGGTTCCTCCCAGTCGACGGCGTACGCGCCTGCCGGGGTGGCGGAGGGCCAACGGCCAGCGTCGACGATGTGCACCTCGATCCGCTGATCGTTGGGGCCGGTGAGGGGAAGCACGATGTCGTGCTCGAAGCCGCGGGTGGGATCTTCGAGCACCCAGCCGGGGACGACCTCGGCACCGGGTTTGAGCGGTTCGAGGCGGTTCAGCCACGAGGGGGGCGGCGCCTCTCCGCAGGCGATGCACAGGAAGCCGACCGCTCCGGCCCAAGTCCGCCGCATCGCCACCGCCCCTTCGGGGTGCATAGCCTGACGGCTGGGGCGGCGACCCCGCCTGCGATACAAGCCGTGACAAGGGAGGCGAGATGCGTTTCGCTCACAGCGTCGGGCTCGTCGGGGTCCTCGCGGCATGCAGCGCCGATCCTGACACCGACCCGGCGGGGTGTCCGAAGGGTCTCGACGCGGACAACGATGGGGTCTGCGACCGCGAGGTGGCGGACTTCTCTGCCGGGCACGTGAACGCCCCCGGGACCGACCGTCGCAACGTCTTTCAGCTCGATGCGGACGCCCTCGCCGCGGCGAAGCGCGAGGGCATCGAGGCCTTGCATGCGTGGCCCGTGGCGGTCTCCGGCATGGCGCTTCCTTGGGATCCGATGCAGGCGCTGTTCGACGACGCCGCGACCGATCCGTTGGTGCGGGCGTCGCAGAGCGCTGCGCGGGTCGCGCTCGGTTTTGGGACGTGGTCCGAGATGGTCGCGTTCCTCGGGTTGCCCAAGGTGGGGACGTCGGGGTCGTTCGAAGGCCTCGATCTACCTGCCGGGACCGCGCTCGGTGCCGGTGTGATGCAGGCGCCCGAAGGCGACGCGATGTCGTTCTCGTGCGCCGCGTGCCACGTGGGCGAGCTGTTCGGCACCCCCGTCCTCGGCCTCGCGAACAAGACACCGCGCGCAAATCACTTTTTCCACCTTGGACGAACGTTCTTTCCGGCCCTTTCCGCGGACGTGTTCCGTGACCTGACCGACGCGACCGACGCCGAGGTCGCGATGTTCGAACGGACGGGTGCGAACCTCGCCACCGTCGGCACCAAGATCCCCTCCCATCTGGGGCTGGACACCTCGCTGGCCCAAGTCGCCCTCTCGCTGGCGCACCGGGCCGACGACGCCTGGGCGACGCCGGATCCGGCGTTTGCCGAGGAACCTCGTCCCAACGTGCTCGAGACGGCCATCGCCGACAGCAAGGTGATGCCGTGGTGGACGGTCAAGCACAAGACGCGGTGGCTGGCCGACGGGTCGATCGTCTCCGGCAACCCCGTCTTTACGAACTTCCTTTGGAACGAGCTGGGCCGGGGGACAGACTTGGTCGCGCTGGCCGGATGGCTCGAGGAGGAGGCGCGCGTCTCGGACGTGTTGACGGTCACCGTGTTCGCGTCCGAACCGCCGTCGTGGGACGCGTTCTTTCCGGACCGCCCGATCGATCTTGCCGCCGCGCAGCGCGGGCAGGTCACGTTCGAGGCGCGCTGCGCAACGTGTCACGGCACGCCGCAGAAGGCTTGGGACGACCCCGCCTTCGACGCAGCGACGCCGTCCGAGCGGCTGAAGACGGTCGCGCTCGATTATCCGTCGCCGACCCCGGTGTACGACGTCGGGACCGATCTGGGTCGCGCGCGCGGCATGGAGGCCTTCGCGGATGCCCTCAACGGCCTGGCGTTGAGTCAGGCGATGGGCACCGTCGTGACCCCGCAGGTCGGGTACGTGCCCCCTCCGCTCGATGGCATTTGGGCGCGCTGGCCCTACCTGCACAACGGCAGCGTCCCGACGCTGTGCGCGTTGCTCTCGCCGGTCGAAGCGCGGCCGACGTCCTTCCATGTCGGCCCCGCCAACGATCCCGACACCGACTTCGACGCCGACTGCGTGGGCTACCCGTCGACGCCGCCCGCCGCGTGGCTCGACGTCGAGGACGCGTGGGTCGACACCACCCGGGAGGGGCTGTCCAACGCCGGGCACGATGACATGGTCGTGGGGCTGGATGATGCTGCGCGCGCCGACTTGATCGCGTTCCTCAAGACGCTCTGAAGCCGGTGTCCGTTCAGGTCCCTGCCGTCCAACGCACGCCGCGTGGGCCGTCGAGGCCTCGCTCGCGACGGAGGAAGCCCAAGAACGGGTTGCTCGCCAGCTCGGCCGCGAGGGTGGTCGATGGTCCGTGGCCGCTGTGGACCCGCAGGTGGCCGGGCAGGTCGAGCAGGCGTCGGAGGGACTGGACCATCAGCTGCGGGTCCGACATCGGAAAGTCCGTTCGGCCTATGCTCCCGGCGAAGAGCGTGTCGCCGACGATGATGTCGTGATCGTCGTACCAGCAGCCCTGACCGGGTGTGTGGCCGGGTGTGGCGAAGAAGCGGAGCTGGGTGGATCCGAGCTGCACCGCGTCGCCGTCGCGGACGAGGTGGTCGATCCGGCCGCACGGACGGTCGAGCCACGGCATCCCGAACATCGTCCCTTGGTGCGGGAGCGTCTGAAACAGCGGCAGCTCCGCCTCGGGGAGGTAGGTCGGGACGTCGTAACGCGCTTGCAGCAGGCCCAAGGCGCCCGCGTGGTCGATGTGCGCGTGCGTCAACAGGATCATGCGGACGTCGGGTGCCGGATCCCGGCGCGCGAGCCGCGTCACCAGCTCGTCCGATTCGCCGGTGTCGACGATCGCGGCCTGTCCGGTGGCTTCGTCGGTCAGCAGCCAGGTGTTGACCTGAAAACTGCCGACCGTGATCGCCTCGACGCGCATCACTTCGCCGCGGCGTCGTCGTTCGCGGCGCGCTTGGCCGCGAGGCGGGCCAGCAGGCCGTCGCCGGTGGTCGTGATCGCGTCGTGCAGCGCGCGGCAGCGCGGCTCGGCGCGGTCGAGCCAGCGGTCGAGCAGTTCGATGCGCTCAGGGTGTTGCTCGGCTTGGTCGAGGAGGATCTCGGCGACCTGCACGTCGGTCATCAGCTGGATGAGGCGCTCCGCGTGGAGCATCGCGGGGCCGAAGTCGCGCTTGGGGTCCCAGTCTTGCAGGGCGCTCGACCAGCTCGTGAACGGCAGGTGACGCAGCTCACCGACCTTGCGCCCCGCGATGCGCGCCATCAGGTGCTGCTGGGCGCCGAACTGCAGGGCTTGAAGGCGCGCGACGCGCCGCTCGTTGGGGTTGCCCGACACCGACTTCCAGCGCGCGGCCGCCGAGCGGCGGACAAAGTCCTGAGGCTTCTTGATCGCGTCGATCAAGGCGTCCTTCATCGCCATCAGCGCTTGGATCTGCGACGTGCCCTCGTAGATCGGCATCACGAGGGCGTCGCGCAGGAGCTTCTCGGCGCCGTACTCCTTGCTGTACCCGTAGCCGCCGTGGATCTGCAGCGCGCGGCGCGACATCTCGACCGCCTTCTCGGACGCGAAGTACTTGAGCAGCGGGGTGACACGCCGAGACTTCTTGGCGTGGCGCTTCTGGTCCTTGAGGAGGGCGTCGCGCTCCGCATCGGTCGCAGGGGGGAAGAACTTCGCCTTCAGGCGGAGCTTCTGGTTCATCTCCTCGTGGTACGCGCCGTGGAAGGCGAGCGCGCGGATCGCCTGGCAGTCCGTGGCCATCTCGTCGAGGTAGTCGGCGATCATCTCGTGCTGGTCGATCGTCTTGCCCATCGAGCGGCGGACGGCGGCGTAGTCCACGGCGAGCCGACGGGCCGCCTCACACAGGCCGAGCGACTCGAACCCGACGCCGACGCGCGCGTTGTTCATCAGGAGCAGCATCTGCTGGAAGCCCTGGCCGCGCTCACCGAGCAGCTGCGCGGGGGCGTCCTCGAACGAGATGGCGATGGTGGCGGAGCCGTTGTGCCCGAGCTTGTGTTCGACCGCGTCGAGCCGGGAGTGCGTGCGCACGCGGCTTCCCTCGACGCCGTCGAACGCGGGCACGAGGAACAAGCTGAGTCCCTTGAGCCCCGACATCGGATCGTTGGGATCCTTGACCGGCTCGGTGCGTGCGATGACGACGTGGTGCTTGCCGTGGCCCGAGGTGATGAAGATCTTCGTGCCCGTGACCGTCCATTGGCCGTTTGCGTCGCAGGTGGCGGTGGTGCGCAGGGCGCCCATGTCCGATCCTGCGTCGGACTCCGTGATGTCCATCGACCCCCACGCCGCGCCGGAGACGATCTCGGCGATCTCCTGCTCGAAGCGGCAGGCGGCGATCTTGCCTGCGGCCTCGTCGAACGTGGTGCTGCCCTCGAGGACGCTGTAGAGCAGCAGCGCCATCGCGATGCCGCCGTGGAACCCGTAGTGGGCGACCACGCTGACGTCGGCGCGGCCGATCAGCTCGATGCTCGCCATGTACAACATTAGCGGCGCGTTGAGGCCGCCGAGCTCGCGGGGGACGCACAAGCCGAACAAGCCGAGGTCGCGCATCTGCTCGAACACCGACGCCATCGCCGGGGGGATCACGATCTCGCCGTCGACGATCTTCATCTCTTCGCGGTCGAACGCCGAAGCCAGCGGTGCGATCTGCTCGGCCGAGAAGCTGCCGATCGCGTCGAGGAGGTCGCGGTAGCCCGACAGCGCCTCTTCGAGGGTCGCGGCGCGCTCCGGGGCGCGGTCGTCGTATTCCGTGACGCGCACCATCGGGCCCCATGCCAGCCCCTTCTCGATGTACCAGCGCAGATCCTCGTTGTCGGCGTAGAAGTTGCCCATGGCGGCCTCCGGTGGCAACGGCTAACCGATCGGCGCGGCCGGCGTGCGGCGAACGGGTGAAGGGAACGTCACGGGAGGGGGGATGCTGCGTCCGGAGACCGTCCTCGTGATCCACGAGAGCGAGCGGCCCGTCAAAGCGATTCGTGAGGTGATCGGCGCGAGCGGTGCGGTCCTCCAACACGCCCGCATGCTCTCCGAGGGCATGCACCTGCTGGCCGAGCTCGACCCGGATCTGGTGTTTGTGAGCCTCGAGCTGTCCGAGATGGAAGGGCCTCGCGTGGTTCGGCACCTCCGTGAGCGGCACCCCTCGACCAAGGTCGTGGCGTTGACGGCCGACGACGACACCGGCGCCGCCGTGGCGTCGATGCGGGCAGGCGCAGAGGACTACTTGACGTTGCCCCTCGATCGGGACCGTCTCGAACAGGCCGTCGGGCGCTCGCTGCGTGACATCCGCGCCGCGCGCGCGCTCCAGACGACCAAGGAGCAGATGCGGGACCGGTACGGCTTCCGCGACCTCTTGAGCCGCAGCCCCAAGATGCTGCGCGTCTTCGAGCAGATTCGCGCCGTCGCACCCACCGACGCGACCGTCCTCATCCTCGGCGAGACGGGTACGGGCAAGGAGCTGGTCGCCCACGCGATCCATGACGGTAGCAAGCGTGCCGACAAAGCCTACGTCTCGGTCAACTGCGGTGCGTTCTCCGAATCGCTGCTCGAGAGCGAGCTGTTCGGGCATGAGCGCGGCAGCTTCACCGGGGCCGTCGAGCGGCGCGAAGGCGTCTTCATGATGGCCGACAACGGGACCCTGTTCCTCGATGAGCTGGGGACGACGTCGCTCAGCCTTCAGGTCAAGCTCCTGCGTGTCCTCGAGGAGATGCAGTTCCGTCGACTCGGCGGTGAAAAGCTCGTCAGCGTCGACGTCCGCATCGTCGCCGCCACGAACCTCGATCTGGAGGAGGCGGTCGCGGCGGGTCACTTCCGCGACGACTTGTTCTACCGGTTGAACGTGTTCCCGATCGTCCTTCCGCCGCTCCGGGAGCGCGCCGAGGACATCCCCCTCCTGTTGACCCACTTCGTCGAGAGCATCGCCGTCGACTACGCCCTGACGCCGCCGGTCATCGCCGCCGACGCGCTCGCGTGCATCGAACGCTACGCGTGGCCGGGCAACGTGCGGCAGCTTCGGGC
>JBEIFN010000104.1:0-7085 GCA_040382435.1 Alphaproteobacteria bacterium | reverse complement strand
TTCGGCAAGTTCCGCCGTAAGGAGATCCGCCGGCTCGTCGTGAGCAAGGTGGCGAACTTTGCGATCGACCTGCCCGACGCCAACGTCGCGATCCAGGTCTCGGGGAGCTTTGGAAGCCGGCAGGAGGAGGCCCAGCGCTTGGGCCGCATTCTCCGCCCCAAGGAGCGCGACGCGCTGTTCTACACGCTGGTCACCGCCGACAGCAAAGAGCAGCAGTTCGCGGTCAAACGCCAGCTCTTCCTCACGGAGCAGGGCTATCGGTACCACATCGAGAACATCGCCGCGACGTGAGCGGTGACGGCGCGTGCGCCGAGGAGAGCGGATGTCGGAAGAGGATGAGGACTACGCGGAGTCGGACGGGTCGGAATCGGGTGGCGACCCCTCTCGTCGTCGTCGGCGTCGTCGGCGTCGCGGACGCGGCCGTCGGCCCGAGGGCGGCGAGGGCGGCGGCGAGCTGTTCCTTGAGGACGGTGACGACGTCGGCGCGCCTGCGGCAGCCCCCCCGCCGAGGCGTGAGCGCGGTGAGCGCGGTGAGCGCGGTGGGCGAGCCCGGGGCGGCCACGAGGACGCTTCGGTGACCACGCCGGCCGGCGGGCGCAATCCGTTCCGTCGGCGCAACAGCCGCCCGCAGCGGTCGGCGCCGGGGAGTGCGGGCTTGCGTCGTCGGCGACTCGATCCCGCCCAGGTCCGAGCGCTCGCCGAGGGGCTCGAGCGCCTGCCCGAAAACCTCCTCGCGACCCTGTTCCGGGGCTTGGGTGGGCAGCCGCGTCGGCTGCCGGCCGGCGAGCGTCTGGCTGGTGCGACCCTGCGCGCGCTCACGCAGGGCAACCGACTCGGCCAGCTCGTCCGACAGCTCTCCGATCGGGACCGCAACGCCTTGGGCGCGTTGCTGCAGGCCGGAGGCGTCGCGCCGGGCGACGAGCTGCTGCGTGAGCTGTCGCTCTCGCTTGGTGGGCATGAGCGTGAGTGGCGGCGGGTGCTGCAGGCGTTGGCGGAACGCGGTCTCGTGTTCGCATCGTCGTCGCAAGAAGACCTTTTCTTCTACGTGGTGCCCGAGGTGCTCGTCGAGGCCCTCAGCGCCGAGCTCGCTGGTGCGATGCGGCTCCCGACGTTCGATCATCCCGAGGTGCGCGTCATCGAGCACCACCCGTTCGCTCCGCCGCTCGACTTTTCGATCACCACGCTCGCGACGTACTTCTCGCAGCATGGCGTCCGGCTGACCCAACGCCATGACGTGTTCCGGGCCCATCAGGAGGCGCTCGACCAGTTCTTCTCGCAGCTGTGGGAGCCGCAGTCCGAGCTGTTCCAGTTCCACCTCGACTTCTTGATGATGCACGGGCTGGTCCGCCTCGCGGGCGACCACATCACGCTCGATCGCGACGTCATGGAAGCGTGGCTACAGCTCGAGCCCGAGGACCAGCGAGACCTCATCTTCCGTGCGTTGGACCGTCGGTTCGAGCTGGGCGAGTGGGTGCTGTGGGCGGTGGCCGAAGCCGGAGAGGCGTGGGTCGCGGAGGCGCCGCTGATGGCGCTCTACCGCCGCTGGAAGCGCGGCAAGGACTGGAAGGAGCGCCTGCGCGCCGGCGGGCTCGCCGCCTCTCGCACGAGCGAGCGCGACAGCTTCACGTTCTCGCCGCTGGTGCAGTGCGGCCTGCTCGAGCTCGGTCAGTGGGGTCAAGAGAAGTTCTACCGGCTCACCCCGCGGGCTGCGGCGCTGCTCAAGCCTTCGGACGACGACGGTTTCCGCCAGTTCTACCTGACGCCGGACTTTCAGATGATGGCGCCGGCGGGCTTGGCGCCGGTGCTGCTCTACCGGATGGGGGAGCTGGGCGAGCTGACCTCGTGCGATCGCGCGAACACCTACCGCATCACCGAGTCGAGCATCGAGGCGGCGATCGCGGCGGGTTGGGGCCGGGACGACATCCTGCAGTTCCTACGTGACAACAGTCAGTTTGGCCTGCCCGACAACGTCGAGGCCACGCTCAAGGGTTGGATTGGCTACCGCGGCGATGTCGAGTTCCACGACCTGCTGCTGATCACCGTCCATCGCGCGCAGGTGCGCCGCTTCGAGTCGAGCAAGCGGGTCAAGCCCTACGTCTTGCATCGCTTCGGACCGGGGATGTACGCCGTCGACCGCGCGCGCCGCGATGAGATCGCGCGTTTGCTCGGTGAGCTCGGGTTCTCTCCGAAGGCTGACGTGCGCGGCTACCCGGCGGGCGAGGGTCGGGACGCGCGCGACGGGCTGCACAAGGCCCTCCTCGAAGCGCGTGAGGCGGCGGTGGAGCGTCAGGAGGCGCCGGCGTTCGATCCGGCCGCGCTCGTGGGCGTTCCCGGGGCGCGGGTGGCCGCGTCGAGCGCCGAGCCGGACCTGCCCCCGGTGGTCAGCGCGGCGGAGGCGCGCGCGATCCTCGACGAAGCCATCAGCCGCGATTTCGCTGTCGAGATGGTGTACGTGGCTCGCACCGGCCAGAAGATGGCGTTCTTGGTCCGTCCGGAGCGGCTCGCGTTCAAGGGGGACTCCCCGGTGCTCGTGGGCCTCGACATCGGCGACGGCGAGCGTCGCACGTACGTGATCGAGAGCATCGAGCGTCTGCGCATCCAAGGGAGCGATCATGGCTGATCCGGTCGGGTTCGAGGCCTCGTTGGCAGCGTTGGAGGAGCGGGTACGACGGTTGGAGTCGCCCGACGTCTCGCTCGACCAGGCGCTCTTGCTGTTCGAGGAGGGGCTCGCGCACGCGGCCTCGTGCCACGCGCAGCTCGACGCGGCTGAGCAGCGTGTCGCGGCGCTCGTCCGCGGCACCGCAGGCGTCGAGGAGAGACCCCTGCCCGAGCCTACGACCGAAGGCTCGATGTAAGGTCGGCGGGGCCGGCGCGTTGTCGGGGTGAACCCCTTGGACCGTGTTCGCGTCGCGCCGTCAACGGCGACCTCGCGCGGGGTCTGAGGGGCTGAACTTCGGGCGATTCTGCTCGGAGTTCGACAAGGATCCATTCGGGCGTTGGATCGCGCGCGCGGCTGGACTATAAACGGCGGGACGTGAGGGGGCGTGATGTTCGACAGCGTCGGACGGGATCTCGACGAAGAGGCGCTACAGCGCAGCGCAAAGTCCGCGGGACTCGTCGCGTTCCTCACCGCGCTCGGCGGCGGGGCGCTCTTCCTCAGTACGCTGTTCGTGCTGGAGCAGGCAGAGATCCTGCCTCCGCTCGAAGAGATGATCCTCACCGAGGTCGTCGAGGAGGACGAGCTTGCCGCGCCTCCGCCTCCGCCTCCGCCTCCGCCTCCGGCCGCCGCAGATGCGTCCACCGAGGAGGAGGACACCGAGGAACCTGAGCCCGACGACATGGTCGAAGACGTCCAGGAGCTCAAGGACGAGGTCAAGGACGAGATGAAGTCCGACGCCAAGCCCGCGGGCGTGGTCGGCGGCGTCGAGGGCGGCGTCGCGGGCGGTGTCGTGGGCGGGGTTCAGGGAGGCATCGTCGGCGGCGTGATCGGCGGTACGGGGACGGCGCCCGCCACCAGCGTCGCCAAGCCGCCCGTCAAGTTCGAGGACGTCCGGTGGAAGTACCAGCCGCAGCCGCCGTATCCTGAGGCTGCGCGCGGGCTTGGGCTCGGCGAACCCTACTGCAACGTCAAGATCAGCCTCAACGAGAAGGGGCTGGTCGACGAGGTCAAGATCATCGAGGACTCGTCTTGTAGCAAGGTCTTTCACTTGAGCCTGCGCGAGACGGTCCAGCAGTGGAAGGCCGCGCCGATGATGGTCGCGGGCGTCCCCACGGCCTACGAGACGAAGTTCCGGTTCAAATACGTTCAGAAGTGAGCACCCCCTCCGCGCGACGCGGGCGTTGCCCGGCTGACGCGCGCCAACCCTAGGATGACGCCGATGATGACCCTGTTCCTGACCGCCGTGGCGCATGCCGAGGAAGCCGCTCCGGGCTTCACGCTGACCGAGATCTGGGAGCACACCGGCGGGATCGCGCGCGGCGTCATCGTGACGCTGACGCTGATGGTCGTGGCCGTGATCTTCATCGCCTTCGAGCGCCTGCTCGCGTTCCGTTCGGCCACCAACCAGAGCCGTGAACTGGCGGCGAAGATCGTGCCCTTCCTCAAGGCCAACGACATCGACAAGGCGCTTGCGGCAACGAAGGACGAGGCGTTCAAGGCGTCGTACTTCGGTGCCGTTCTCGGTGCGGGGCTCGCCGAGGTCGGGGGTCGCAAGGACGACCATGGCCTCGAGAACGCGCACCGTGCCGTCGGCAAGGTCGCGATGCAGCAGACCGCGAAGCTCCGCGCTTGGATGCCGGTGCTCGCGACCGTCGGGTCCACGGCACCGTTCGTCGGCTTGTTCGGCACCACGGTTGGCGTCATCAACGCGTTCCAGGGCATGGCGACCGCCGGTGCGGGTCTGGCCGGTATCTCGGCCGGTATCTCTGAGGCGTTGATCACCACCGCCTACGGGATCGCTGTGGCCGTCGTGGGTGTGTGGTTCTTCAACTACTTCAACACCCGCATCGACAAGGTCTCTGAGGAGCTCGCCAGCATCGAAGCTGACTTCATGGATTGGGCCCACAAGCTCGTCCAGGGCGGCGGCTCCACGTCCACGGGCGCCTGAGCCATGGGCGGCGCCGTCGGGACCGGCAAAGGTCCGATCTCGGACATCAACGTCACGCCGCTCATCGACGTCGTGCTGGTGTTGCTCGTGGTGTTCATGGTCATCACGCCGATGTTGCAGTCTGGAAAGCAGGTCGACCTGCCTGAGGCCACCGAGACCCAGCAGGTCAACGACGCGGGGCAGCAGATCGTGATCAGCATGACCAAGGACGGCGAGCTGTTCATGAACCAGGACGCCGCGTCGATCGACACGCTCCCCGACGACGTGCGGGCCTGGTACGGCAGCCACGACTGCAGCAACCGCGACAACGACCCGCTGGTCTGCACGATCGCGATCAAGGCCGACCGGAGCCTCGAGTACCAGAAGGTGCGTGAGGTGATGGATAAGCTGGCGGAGAACAAGTTCACGTCGGTGTTCATCGCCGCCACCAAGGAGAAGTGAGCCGTGGGCGCGCAGCTTGGGTCCAAGGGGACCTTCTCCGACATCAACATGACCCCCCTCATCGACATCGTGCTCGTCGTGTTGATCATCATGATGGTCAACATCCCGATCCAGATGGAGGAGCTCGGGCTCACGTTGCCACCGCCCAAGGTCGAGAACCCGCCGCCGCCCGACCCGAACGCCGAGCAGCTCGTCATCGCCGTCTATGAAGACGGGAAGATCGCGCTGAACCGGATGTTGGCCAACGAAGAGGACATGTTCGGCGAGATCACGCGGCGCCTGCGCCCGATGAGCAAGAAGAACGTGTTCATCGACGCGCACCCGACGGTCAACTTCGGCGCGGTCGTCGACATGATGGACCTGGCCAAGCGCGCGGGCGCGGAACGCGTGGCGTTCGCCAAGCTCAAGGAAGGCGGCCCCCTGGTCGCCGAGGACGTCCTCTCGACCTCGTTGCCGCGAGGGGTGGTGTTCGGTTCGCCGTCGACGGCGGGCGAGATGACCGAAAAGCGGGCGGACGAGGCGCTCGCGCCGCTCAAGCCGTCGATGAGCGGATGCTACGATGCCGCGCTCGCGGCCGCGCCGGGCACCAAGGGCCAGCTGGTGTTGCAGGTGGACGTCGGCCCGGAGGGCGAGCTGATGGCGACCGAGGTCGCGGTCGACAAGACGGGCAACGCGGGGCTCGCGGCCTGCATGGATCGCGCGCTCCGTGGCCTGAAGTTCGAGCCGCTCGGCGAGGGCAAGACCGCCCGCATTCGCTACCCGATGCTGCTGACCCCTGGGGGCTGAGCATGGGGGAAGCTCCGCTGGCGGCTTGGTCCGCTTCCGCGTGCGCGGAGGTGGACGCGGTGCTCGGTCATGCCTTCCCGGACGTGTGGCCGGAGCGGTTTGGCGACGCGATGCGCTATCCGGTGTTCGGCGGCGGCAAGCGGGTCCGTCCGCTGCTCACGCTCGCGGCGTTTGAAGCGGTCGCGTCCGATGCGCGCCGCGACCTCGCGCTGCCGTTTGCTGCCGCCGTCGAGCTGGTCCACACCTACTCGCTGGTGCACGACGACCTGCCCGCGATGGACGACGACGACGTTCGCCGTGGCCGCCCGACGGTTCATCGCGCGTTTGATGAGGCGACGGCGATCTTGGTGGGGGACGCGCTGCTCACCGAGGCGTTCGCGGTGATCGCGGCAGCCAACCTCCCCGCGCCCATCGTGGTGCAGGCGGTGGCCTTGCTCGCCCGCGCTTCGGGCCATGCGGGCATGGTCGGCGGGCAGGCGGCGGACATCGGGCTTGGCGCCGCGGTGCAGGACGTCGCCACGCTGATGCGCCTGCATGCGGGCAAGACCGGGGCGCTGATCCACGCCGCGGTACGGCTGGGGGGACTTGCGGCCGACGCCGACGCCGCCACCCTCGAAGCGCTCGACACCTACGGCCACGCCGTCGGGCTGGCGTTTCAACTCGCCGATGACGTGCTCGACGCCGACGAGGCCGACGACCCCGAGGGGCCGCCGTCCTACGTCCGGTTGCTCGGCCTGGACGCGACGCGGGCCAAAGCCCGTGCGCTCGTCGACGAGGCGATCACGGCGGTGGCGGGCCTGCCCAACGCCGGCCGTCTCGTGGCCCTCGCTCGCTACACGGTCGAGCGGGACGTCTGAGGCGTGGCGCGTCCGGAGCGGCTGCAGCGCCTCGATGTGGCTCTCGTCGCCCGCGGACTAGCGCCGAGCCGCGCGCGCGCGGTCGAGTGCATCGAGGCGGGCCAGGTCGAGGTCGATGGCCTGCAGGTCGATAAGCCCGCGCGGCAGGTTCGCCTCGATCAGTCGGTGCGGCTCGTCGTGGCCGATCACGGCTACGTCGGCCGCGGCGCGCTGAAGTTGCTCGGCGTGCTCGATCCACTCGGCGTGGATCCCTCGGGCTGTGTCGCGGCCGATCTCGGTGCCAGCACGGGGGGATTTACCGAGGTGCTCCTCGAGCGCGGCGCTCAGCGCGTCTACGCGGTCGACGTCGGGCACGGACAGCTGGCGTGGCGGCTCCAGACCGATCCGAGGGTCG
>JBEIFN010000103.1:0-7086 GCA_040382435.1 Alphaproteobacteria bacterium | reverse complement strand
GGCTGGAGACGCCGTTCTCGCCGAGGCTTGGACACTGCCCGCCGCCGAACTGGAGCGGCAGCAGGCCCGCGTGGCAGCTTGGATCCGCAAGGGGCGCGCCTGGCTCGAAGCCTCGCTTCCCCGACGCGCGGAGACGTCGCCCTTGCCCTCGGTGCCTGCGGGCGAGGCGCTCGTCTTGTGGACGGGGATCGGGCCAGAGGATCTCGCGGTGGTTCAGCGACCGAACGGCACCGTCGTCGCGGTGTCGTTGGCCGACGGCCCGATCCCGCCTGCCTTGATTCGGGCGGTGCGTGGGGCATCGCGGATCCGGCTGCTGGTTCCGCCGGCCCACGCCGACGAGGACCTCGCGCTGGTCGGGTCCCCCGGCTCCCGGCTGCTCGACGTCGCGCCGGTGGCTTGGTCGCTGGACCTCGGACCCGTCACGGTGACGCCCGGCGTGGGGGCTGCGCTGATCGTGGATCCTACCGAAGATCTCCCCGGTGCGCGAAAGGAGGGCGTGAGACTGCAGGCCCTTTGGGCCGCGACGAACCGGACGGTTCATCTTCTTCAAGGTGCAGAGGCCACGGCCGAGGCGGTGCTCGGTCAATGGCAGACGGCGGCGGTGCTGCACCACGCGGGGCATGGAGATGCCGGCGAGGGGCCGTGGGGGGCGACGTTGCGGCTCGCCGACGAGGTGACGGTTGGCGTGCCGGATGTGCTCGCGGTTGGACGCGCACCGGCGCGGGTGGTGTTGTCGGGTTGCGAGACCGCCGCGGCGCCCGGGACGGCGGTCGCCAACCTCGGGATGGCGCAGGCGTTCGTCCTTGTAGGGGCGGAGGCGGTGGTCGCGGCGACGCGGCCCGTCGATGACGTCGCGACCGCGTCGTTCATGGCGTCTCTGTACGCCGCGGGCTGGACGGACGGCGATCCCTGGGCGGCCTTTCGCGCGGCCGCGGCGCCGGGCTTTCGGTTGATCGTGCCGTGATTAGAGGTGGCTGATCCAAGCGGCGAGGCGGTCGACCGTCGCGGCGTCGAGGTCAATCGACCCGGCGTGTGCGAGGATCGCGTCGCGAAGCGTCGGTGCGCTCCCGTCGTGCAGGTAAGGTGCGGTCGCCCCAACGCCGAGCAGCGTGGGTGTATCGAAGCCATCGAGCGGTTGGCCGAGGCGCTGCCCGGCGCTGGGGTAGAGGGTGCCGACGTCGTGACGGATGGGCTCGGCGAGCTGGCTGTCGGTGTAGCCGAGCGCAGGCAGGTGACACGTGCTGCAGCCGGCATCGTCGAATAGCGCGCTCTCGTCGACGAGCGGTGGGGCAGAGGGGAGAAGCGTCAGCGTCGCGACGTAGGCCGCGAGCGCGTCCAGCTCCGCGCTGAGCCCCGCCTTGGGCGTGCCCAACGGGTCGGCGTGCGTGAGCCATGCCGCGTCGTCCAGCAGTCCGCTCCCGCCTTGGCCGTTCCGGATGTCGCCCTCGAAGTCCTGGATCTCGTCGAAGTTACCGGTCCAGTGCACACGACCCATCCCGACGCCGGCGCGCCCGAGCAGGGTGATCGTGTTTCGCAAGCCTTCTCCGCGCTGGGTGAAATCCCATGTGAGGCCGTCATCGCGGCCATCCGGGTGACACGTCGCACACGCGATGTAGCCGTCGACTGCGAGGCGCGGGTCGCTCGCGTCGTGGAACAGGCGCTTGCCCAGCGCGATGTCGGGCGGGAGCGGCTCGTCGTCGAGCAGCTCGACCGCGGTGATGAGGGACGGCGGACGGCTGGGGTCGTCGATCGAAAATACGCGGAGCGTGTGGTCGATCGGGCTGTGGGCCAACAGCCAAGCGTCGTCGGCCGTGGTCGCCAGGGCGTCGACGCCGACGCCGCCATCAAGCGCCTGACCGACGGTCTGCAGCGAGAACGCGTCCATCCGGGTCAGCACGCCGGTGCCCGGATGGGCGGCGAACAACCAGGTCCCGAGGCGGCTCGTGGTGAGCGCGGAGACTTCCCCCTGCTGGTCGAACACCTTGCGCGCGGCGAAGTCCTCGGCGCCCGTTGTCGGATCGAGCACGCGCACGGTGGCGCGCAGCGTCAGGTCGGGCCGGAGCGCCTCACCGCTCACGTACAGACCCCGGACGACGTTGGCGATGTGGCCACCCACCCACAGCGTGCTGCCGTCGGGCGCGAACGCGATCGCGTGCAGACCGGTGACGACACCGGCGTTGGTCGTGTCGGAGTCGGGCCCGGGATCGTTCGCGAGCGTCCAGCGGCTCGCGGGTGTGAGGACGGCGCCCGGCCCGCGTAGCGTGGTCGCGACCAGGCCGGTTGGGGTCGACCAAGCCAAGGCGCGGGGTTCGCCCTCGACCGCGCGCGCGTCGCCGCTCAGCGTGGAGAGCGCGGAGAGGCCTTCGAGCGCGACCCACGGCACCCCGTCGACCCGCACCAAGCCGAACGGGTGGCTGCCGGCGGGCAGCGTGTGCACGGTGGTGCGGGCGTCGCCCGCCGGATCTGCGATCTCCCAGACCGCGTCGTCGGCATCGCAGCTCACCCAGATCCGTCCGACCTCGGCCGCGACCGCGCGGGGGTGGTGGCATGTCGGGACCGACGCGATCGGCTGCCACGTCCCGAGCGTGATCCCGACGACGACGTCCGCGTCGGGCTCGACGATCCAGGCCACGCCCGCCTCGTCGTCGACGGCCATCGGCGCGCTCGCAACGGGTCGGGGCGCGGTCACGGGCGCGTAGACCGTGACCCGGACGGTGTCGCTGCGGCGAACGCCTCCGGCGAACACGGCGCTGACGGTCACGACGAGGTTGCCCGGTTCAGACCAAGCGTGGGTGACCTCGGACCCGGTGGCTTGCGTGCCGTCGCCGAAGTCCCACGTGGCCTCGGTGTCGGTGTCGAGGGCGAGTCGCAGCGGGCTGCCGACCGCGACGACCTGGGCCGGTCCGGCCTCGATCGCCGCAGGCGCGCTCGGAGGACCGTCGTCGGTCTCGTCGGGCGGGTCTTGGGACGGGCCGGCGCAGGCGGTCAGCGCGAGGGCAAGGCTCAGGGCGCGGTACGGAACGTGCTGGACCATGTCTCGACCACGGGGTTGAAGGAGACGTCGACGAGGCCGCCTTGGGTCACCTCGACGCGGTACCGCGTGTTGGGTTGTAGCGCGGCTTTGGGGCTGTAGGTCACGGTGTTCTCTTGGGCGTTCACCCAGCCGCGGACGGGGGTCTCGCTGCCGTCGTCGGCCACGGCGTACAGCCGCACCGCGCCCTCGAAGGCCGAGCCGGGGTCGACCATCTCGCTCATGCCCAGCCCGACGCGGGCGGTGAGCGCGACGTTCTCGGCCCCGTTCGGGGGGCTGACGGCGAGCACGGTCGGACCGTCGAGATCGGCTTCGACCCGCCACGGCATCACGGCGGTGCCTTGGCCGTCGACCGCTTCGGCGTCCACGCTGAGCAGGGCCACGTTGCCCCACGGCGTGATCGTGTCGAGGTCGCCGGTGAGCATGCCGGTTCCCACGAGCGTCGGGTTGTCGAGGTCCCGGAAGTCGAGGACGTCGGCGCGCGTGCTGCCGCCGGTGAAGACGTAGCCCTCGTCCCAGAAGACGTAACCGCCGTTGGCGTCGGGGAGGATGTACTCGGCGCGGTGCTTGGGCGTGGACGGGTCGGCGACGTCGTAGAGGATGGCACCGCCGCCACCTTCCTTCGGCGCGAAGAGGGCGAGGTCCCCAGCGAGGTTCGCGAAGTAGTAGTCGATCGACTGGCCGGCCGCGTTCTGCACCTCGAACGACCCGCCCGGGATCGGCTGGGGCGAGGCGGGGTCCGAGATGTCGAGGATGGCGGTGGCTGCGACCTCGGCGCCGGTGACGAGGAGGTGGTCGCCCATCGCGAAGATGCCGCCGACGCGCAGACCGTTGTCGAGGCGCACCTGGTTGACGACGACGGGGGCGCGCGGGTCGGTGGCGTCGACCACGATCACGCCGTTGTCGGCCGCGCCGACGTAGACCCACGGGTATTGCCACGCGACCGACAGCGTCACGCGCGCGTAGGCGTCGGGGTAGAGGAAGTCGGGTGTCTCGAGCTTGGAGACCACGGCCGGGGTCGTGGGGTCGGATAGGTCCCAGAACATGATCCCGCCGGTGCCGATGCCGCCGAGCCAGTCGGTGACGGCCCAGTCCCCGGCGTTGGGATCGTCGTCGGGCAGCATCGCGAGCCCGATGGCGTGCGATTCGCGCAGGCCGGGGTCCTTGGCGGAGCCGACCGCTTCGGGGTGGCACGGGTCGTTCAGGTCGAACAGGGTCAGCCCGCTCGTACCGCCGAACTCCGGTGCCCACGGCATCAGCGCGTGACCGCGGTAAGGGACGACGAGGTTGTGATGGTTGACGTCTCCTTCGCCGCCGTCAAGAAAAGCACAGTTCGTCCAGAGTGTTTCGGCCGGCTGGTCGATCAGCGCGCCGCCGGGACCGCGCATCGCGGGCCCGTCGAGCGGGTCGGGAAACGCCCAAGGCATAGGCCCTTCGGGCTCGGGTGGCGCACACGCGACGAGCAAGCTGAGCGCGAGGACCTTCATGTCGACTCCGGATGCGCTACCCTATCACGGGGTCTACACGCCCGAGGGGGGACAGATGGTTGGTGCGCTCAGGCAGCCTTGGTGCGTGGGGTTGACGTGGGTGGCGTGCGGCGGGGCTTCGACAGGCGCGATGGACGCCGTCGAGCCGCCCCCGTCGGCCGCCATCGAGGCGTCGTCACCGGGCGTTGGAGACGGATCTGGGGCAGCCGTTCCCAGCGTTGCCGTCGATGCGGGAGCTGGTGTGGCGGCTGCCGCGGGCGGTGAGCCGGCGGCTGTGGCAGCGACGGCCACGCTCCCCGTGGGGGCAGGCATCGGGACGCCGCCGGTCGTCGCCGGCATGCCGGCAGGGGCCGTCGCCCCAACGGGTGTCGCGAGCGGAGCGCCGCAGGCGGGCCGTGTCGCTGCGGTCGCCGGAACCGTCGCGCCGTCGGCCGTCAGCGCCGCGGGCGTGCCGATGGCCGCGGCGCCGATGGCTCCATCAACGGCGACGGCACCCAGTCCGGCGTTGGGCGTCGCGCCGCCGGCCTCGGTGCCGATGACGGCGCAAGCCGCGCCTGCCGCGGTCGCGCCGGTCCGCTACACGCTCGACGCTTCGAGCTCGCAGCTGTGGGTCTTGCTTCGCTATGACCGGGATGCGGCGATGAACGGCCACGATCACGTTGTCCAGGCCTCGACCTTCGACGGGCGGGTCACTTGGTCGTCGGCGGACGCCTCGGCGTGCGACGTCGACATCCAGTTCCCGGTCACCGCGCTGACGATCGACCCGTCGGGGGCGCGGTCGCGCGCCGGGCTGACGGGCGAGACGCCCACCGGCGACCTCCCGGACATCAAGAAGAACATGCTGGGCAGCAAGCAGCTCGACGCTTCGCGGTTTCCGACCATCCGCTTTCAGGGCTCGGACTGCTCGGGCACGACGGGTTCCGTCACCGTGCGCGGCACCCTGTCGATGCACGGGGTTCAGCGTCCGCTCTCGATGCAGCTCGACGTGCGCGCCGATGGCTCCACCTTCGCCGCCTCGGGCAAGACGAAGATCCGCACCAGCGACTTTGGCATGGACCCGTTCTCGGTCTTTTTCGGAGCGTTGCGCAACGACGACACGCTCGAGCTGCACGTGGACGTCAAGGGCCGTCGCTGAGTACGCTCAGGGCAGCGTCACCGCCAGCCCTCGCGCGCCGACGGTGATCGGCTGCGTCGCCGCAGGATCGGTGGGCGGTCGACTCATGGGGTCGCCATCGGCGTCGAGTCGGACCGAGAGCTCGACGTTGGCGGGCATGGGGCGTCCCATCGCCATCGGGCGGTCCGCGCCCGTGATCCGGAACGTCATCGGGAACGGGCCGGGTGGCAGGCGGACGGCCGCGACCGGCGGCCCCGGCTGCGCTGGGTCGCGCAGGCTCACGAACAGCA
Source organism: Alphaproteobacteria bacterium (assembly GCA_040382435.1). Taxonomy (GTDB): domain Bacteria; phylum Myxococcota_A; class UBA796; order UBA796; genus JBEIFN01. The sequence goes on along the minus strand of JBEIFN010000103.1, from coordinate 1,164 downwards.
CTTGGCCCTTGGCCTCTGGCCGCGCGAGGGTGATCGTGCCCTCGGCGAGCACATCGGAAGCGCCGGGCGAACCGGCGGCGGGCGCGGACGCTGGCGCGGACGCAGCCGGGGCTTCGGCTCCCGCAGGTGCCGCGGCGTTGGCGCCACCGCCGAGTCGGCGTTGGGCCTCCTCGCGCATCGCGAGCAGTTGGGGGTTCGTCGGCTCCAAGGTCAACGCCTTCTCGAAGTCGGCGAGTGCGTCCTTGGGCGCGGCCTCCAGCGAGAGGAGGCCGTGGTAAACCCAGGCGCGAAGCTCGGTGGGGTGGGCCTTTTGGATGTCGACCAGCGTGGCGAGCGCCTCTTCCTTCTGGCCGATGAACGCGCGGAGGACGGCGCGGTAGGTCTGTCCCGCGGGATCGTTCGGGGCGATGGCGAGGGCGGCGTCGTTGGACTTCATCGCGGCGCCGAGGTCTTGGCGGCCGAGGTGGATCTCGGTGAGCCGATGCAACGACTCGAGGTCGTTGGGGTTCTCGGCGATCTTGGCTTCGAGCGCTTGGACGCGGGCGTCGGGTGCCTCGGCGTCGGCGCGTCGATCCATCGCGACCTCGTCGCCGCCGGTCATCGTCTCACCGGCGCGTCGGTCGCGGGCGTCTTGGCCGGCGAAGTTGACGAGGAGCGCGACCAACGCGGCGATCGCGGCGGAGTATCCGGCGCCACGCCAGACCGCGGTCGTGTCGTGGCTGCGTACGCCGAGTTGGGCCAACGCGGCTTGGAAGGCGGCTGGGTCGGCGTCGCGCATCGCTGACAGGCGCGTGAGCAGCGCGTCTGTCGAGGAGGTGACGGGCTCTGAGGCCGTGTCGCCCGCGTCCGGGGCGTGCAGACCTTCGAGTGCGCGGGCGCCGACGGCGAGCAGCGCGGACCGTTCCGCCTCGTAGTGGTCAGGCGTGAGCTTGTCGCGTTCGAGCTCGAGGCGTCGAAGTTGCTCGATGGCGGTCGCGTGCGCGTCCTCGAGGTCTTCGCGGCGGCCGATGCGCGCGAGGTCGGCGTCACCCGATGCGTGGTGACGTCCGATCGCGACGGCCACGCCGTTCCCCACCAAGACGCCGAGGTTGGCGAGCAGGAGCGGGGTAGCCCACCCAGCGGCGTCCAAGCTCTCGACGTCCCAGCCCCAGAACCCAAGCGCCG